>JBLMXS010000115.1:0-17708 GCA_050257895.1 Thiohalocapsa sp. | reverse complement strand
TTCCTGATCATCTGGGAGGAGAACCTCAAGATCGAGATCCCGTGGTATCTGCTGCGCATCGACAGCGTGTGGCAGGCCGCGGAATACGTCGCCGTCGCGTTCGCGTTCTTCATTCCATTCTTTGCGCTCTTGACCGCACCCGGCAAGCACAGCCGCAGCGTCGTTGGCGGCGTCTACATCCTCATCCTGTTCGGCCACATCGCCGAGAAATGGTGGCTGATCCTACCGGAATACGCCGCCGCCGGCGGCTTCTGGCTCGACGCGGCGGCGATGCTGGCATTGGGCGGCGCGATGGGGCTCTTGTTCCTCCTGGCGCTGCGCTTTGCGGCGCGGCTGATCGCACCGGCGATCCGGCTGGCGGCCACCCATGGCTGATCCCCGGGCTCAGGCGCGCGACGTGAAGAGCAGCAACGTCAACGTCGCCTACGAGGCGGCGGACTGGCGGATCGGCGTGATCGGGCTGGTGCTGCTCGGGATCTTCCTGTTCCTCGTCATCGCGCCGCTGGCATTGATGTGGGGCTTCTCGCATTCGCTCCGGGATGTCGACCGCGGCCTGACGATCCAGCCGCCGGGACCGCAGCTGCAGATCAACCCGCCGCAGGACCTCGCCAATTTCCGCGCTGACGAGAAGTGGCGGCTCAACACCTATTACTGGATCGACAAAAAGAACGGCGTCGTCCACATCCCGATCGAGGATGCGATGCGCAAGCTGGCGCATGACGGCATCCCCGGCTTCCCGAAAGGGAACGGGCAGTGAGCAGGATTTTCCCCGCCCTCGCCCCCTTGCCGCTCGTCGTGGCGCTCTTCATCTCGCTCGCTCTGCCGGCGGCGGCCGCGCCCGACCTCGCGGACCTCGCGTTCCGCCCGCACCCCGGCGCGGCCCTGCCGATGACGCTGCCTCTGCGCGACGAGAGCGGCCACCACGTGACGCTCGCCACCTATTTCACCGGCGAACCGGTGGTGCTGGTGCTCGAATACCTGCGCTGCCGGACCTTGTGCGGGGTCACCTTGCAGAATGTCGTCGCGGCGTTGATGGCGCTGCCGCCGGCCGCCCGACACGACTACCAGATGGTCGCAATCAGCATCGATCCGCGCGACCGGCCGGCCGACGCCGCCGCCGCCAGGCAGAAATATCTCGCCCCCTACGGCAGCGCCGTGGGAAGCCGCTTCCATTTCCTGACCGGCGCCGGGCCGGCAGTGCACATCCTCGCCGAGGCGGTCGGCTTCCCGTACCGCTACGATGCCGAGCTCGACCAGTACATCCACCCTGCCGGGTTCGTGCTGGCGACGCCGGACGGCCGCATCAGCCGCTACCTTTACGGCGTCGCCCCGAGCGCAACCGGGCTGCAGGCGGGGCTCGCCGCGGCTGCCGAGGGAAGGGCGCAGAGCCAAAGAGCGAGCCTATTGACCCGCATCCTGCTGTTCTGCCACGGAGAGGGACTGCCGGTCGGCCGCTATTCGCTGCCGATCGAGGCGGCGTTCGTGCTCGCCAACCTCGCGGCAACGCTTGGCATTGTCGCGCTGTTCCTGTTCGTCCGCCGGCATCGCCGAGGCTGACCGGAATGGCGCGCTGGGTCCCGTTCTGGCCGAACACCGCCGGCGAAAGCGGCATCGTCATCAACAACCTCTATATCGCCGAACTGGCGATCTGCTTCCTCATTCTGTTGCTGGTGGTCGGGCTGATGCTGACCTTCGGCATCCGCTACCGCCGCGGCAGCGCCGCCTCGCGCGCTTCGCCGATCAAGAAGACCTGGCATTGGGAGATCGGTTGGACGGCCGCATCGCTGGTCGGCTTTCTGGTGCTGTTCGTATGGGGCGCCGCGATCTACATCTGGCTGTACCAGCCGCCGCGCGGCGACATCGAGATTTACGTCGTCGGCAAGCAGTGGATGTGGAAGATCCAGCATCCCGGCGGCCAGCGCGAGATCAACGCCTTGCACATCCCGCTCGGCAAGACGATCCGCCTGGTGCTGGCGTCGCAGGACGTCGTGCACAGCTTTTTCATACCGGCCTTCCGGCTCAAGCACGACGCCGTCCCCGGCAGCTACCAGACCTTGTGGCTGAAGCCGACCAAGCTCGGCCATTTCCGCCTGGAATGCTCGGAGTTTTGCGGCACCCAGCACGCCCACATGGCGGGCGAGGTCATCGTCCTGACACCGCAGCATTACGCCCAATGGCTGGCCGACCAGGGCGCCGCCGGATCGCTTGCCGAGCAGGGCCTTGCCCTGTTCCGGCACTACGGCTGCAGCGGCTGTCACGCCGCCGCCAGCAGCGTGCACGCGCCCGACCTCGCCGGCCTCTATGGCAGCCTGGTGCATCTGCAGGACGGCTCGACGGTGCGCGCCGACGAAGCCTATATCCGCGACGCGGTCCTGTTGCCGAAGCGGAAGGTGGTCGCCGGCTACAAACCGATCATGCCGTCCTTCGAAGGCCAGATCGGCGAGGACGATCTGATGAAGATCATCGCCTACATCCAGTCGCTGTCGAACGGGAAGGAGCAGAATGGCAACGCTCGTCGCTGAAGAGGCGGAGGGCCCGCCCTACCTGACATCGGAGCACACGATCGCCTCGTGGCTGTTGACCAAGGACCACAAGCGCATCGCGCTGTTGTTCTTCGCGTCGATCACCGTGTTTTTCTTCATCGGCGGCCTGGCGGCGACGCTGATCCGATTGCAGCTGGTGACGCCCAACGGCGGCCTGCTGCAGCCCGACATGTACAACCGCATGTTCACGATGCACGGCGTCGTGATGGTGTGGTTCTTCCTCATTCCGTCGATCCCGACGACGCTCGGCAACTTCCTCGTCCCGCTGATGATCGGGGCGCGCGACCTCGCCTTCCCGCGCATCAATCTCGGCAGCTGGTACGTCTTCAACCTGTCCGGCATCGTGCTGCTCTACGCGCTGATGATGGGCGGCGTCGACACCGGCTGGACGTTCTACACGCCGTTCTCCTCGCTCTACTCCAACAGCTACGTCTTCGCCGCGGCGATGGCGGTGTTCATCAACGGCTTCTCGACGATCATGACGGCGCTCAACTTCGTCGTCACCATCCACAAGCTGCGGGCGCCGGGGATGACCTGGTACCGCCTGCCATTGTTCGTCTGGGCGATCTATGCCACCAGCGTCGTGATGCTGCTGGCGACGCCGGTGCTGGCGATGACGGTGTTCATCCTCGCCGCCGAGCGCGTCCTCGGGACCGGGCTGTTCGACCCCGGCCGCGGCGGCGACCCGCTGCTCTACCAGCACATGTTCTGGTTCTACTCGCACCCGGCGGTCTACATCATGATCCTGCCGGCGATGGGGGTCGTCAGCGAGATCATCGCCTGCTACGCCAGGAAACCGGTGTTCGGCTACACCGGCATGACCTATGCGCTGATGGCGATCGCCGTCATCAGCTTCTTCGTCTGGGGCCACCACATGTTCACCGCCGGGATCTCGGTCTATTCGGCGGTGGTTTTCTCGCTGATGACGTTCTGCGTCGCGGTGCCGTCGGCGATCAAGGTGTTCAACTGGACCGCCACCCTGCACAAAGCCTCGATCAGCTATGACGCGCCGATGCTCTACGCCCTCGGCTTTGTCCTGCTGTTCACGGTCGGCGGGCTGACTGGCCTCATCGTCGCTACCCTGCCGCTCGACGTGCACCTGCAGGACACCTATTTCGTCATCGCCTATTTCCACTACATCATGGTCGGCGGCTCGGTCAGCGCCTATTTCGGCGGGCTGCATTTCTGGTGGCCGAAGATCACCGGCCGCCACTACCCGCCGCGCTGGGCCGCCTTCGCCGCGATCCTGACCTTCGCCGGCTTTTTCCTGACCTTCTTCCCGCAGTTCATCCTCGGCTATCTTGGGATGCCGCGGCGCTATTACACCTACCCGCCGGAATGGCAGTCGTGGAACGTGCTGTCATCTGCCGGCGCCTCGATCCTCGCGCTCGCCTACCTGCTGCCGTTGTTCTATCTCGGCTGGTCGATCATCTGGGGCCGGCGGGCCGGGCCCAATCCATGGCGCGCCACCGGGCTCGAATGGCAGACAGAATCGCCGCCGCCAAAGCACAATTTCGCGGTGACGCCGGAGGTGACGACGCCGCCTTACGCCTACAACCCAGAGGATGGCAGCTTCACCGCCCAGAACGCCAAAATAGGCGCCGGGGTCAACGGCGCCGTGGACGCTGCCGTCAATGCCTAGCGAGGCCATCCACCCCGAGCAGCAATACGCGACGCTGGCACAGCAGGGGGAGACGGCGCAGCTCGGCATGTGGGTGTTTCTCGCCACCGAGACGATGTTTTTCGGCGCGCTGATCTTCACCTACACCCTCTACCGCACCTCCTATCCCGCCGAGGTGGCGCATGCCGGCAAGGACGCCGTCCTGTGGTGCGGCAGCGTCAATCTCGGCCTCCTGTTGACCAGCAGCCTGACGATGGTGCTGGCGATCAACGCGGCGGCGCAGGGCAGACGGCGGGAGGCGATGCGCTGGCTGCTGGCCACCGGCGGCCTCGGCCTCATCTTCCTCGGCGTCAAGGGCTACGAATATTACCGCGACTACGACGACCAGGTGGTGCCGGCCCTCAATTTCATGATGAAGCCGGAAGAGGCGCCGGCCGGCGAGTTGTTCTGGGTCTATTATTTCATCGCCACCGGGCTGCACGCGCTGCACATGTCGATCGGCATCGGCATCGTTTTCTACATGCTGTGGAAGGTCTACCGCGGCGACATCACGCCGGCCTATTACGCGCCGATCGAGGTCGCGGGGCTTTACTGGAGCTTTGTCGACACCGTCTGGGTCTTTCTCTACCCGACGATCTATCTGGTGGGACGGTGATGAAGATCGAGGCGAAAGAGGCGGGTGCGAAGCCGTTCGTCATCGCCTGGGGGGTGCTGCTGCTGCTCGCGGGGCTGAGCATCGGCAGCGCGTTTCTCGAGCTCGGCGTCGCGGCGCCGATCATCGAGTTCGCGATCGCCGCGGCGATGGCGGCGGTGCTGTTCGTCCTGTTCATGCGCCTCAAGGGCCCGCCCTCGCTGAAATGGATCATGGCCGGCGCCGGCTTCTTCTGGCTGTCGTTCCTGTTCGGGCTCAGCATGGCCGATTACGCCAGCCGCCACGGCTGGCCGACGCAGTAGCGAGCCCGGCGCGGCAGCCTCGCCCGGTCGATGCGCGCAGCGCGGAATTCTTCCCACCACCGTTGCGTTCTTGCTGCGACAGCGGAACCGCGCGCGCCGCACCTCGGCGGCAGAGCGGCCCGGCAACTCGGAGGAATTGATGACATCGCTGCGGTTGCGGATCCTGGCGCAGACCTTGCCGTTTCTGCTGCTCGTGCCCGGGCTGGCGACGGCGCAGACGCCGCCCAGCCGTGCCGAGGCGGCGGCGGCGCTGCACCACCCGGCGGGGCCTGCGGTCAGCCGCTACACGCGGCGGCAGATCGACCAGATGGTGGCGCCGATCGCGCTCTACCCGGACCAGCTGCTCGGCCAGCTGCTGATGGCGGCAACCTATCCGCAGCAGGTCGTCGAGGCAGCGGAATGGGTCAAGGACCCGAGCCACGCCGGCCTCAGCGGCGACGCGTTGATGGCGGCGCTCGAGCCGCTGCCGTGGGACCCGAGCGTCAAGGCGCTCGCCGCCGTCCCGCAGCTGCTCGAGATGATGGTGCAGCACATCGAATGGACCGAGTCGCTCGGCGTCGCCTTTGCGACGCAGCAGCCGGAGGTCATGGCGCGCATCCAGGCGCTGCGTCACCTGGCGTGGAAATCGGGCCATTTGCGCAAGGTGCATCACCTCGCCGTACGCCAGGAGGGGCCGGTGATCGTCATCACCTCCGCCGAGCCGGAGCGGATCTACGTTCCGATCTATAACCCGACCCTCGTCTACGGCGGCTGGCCCGACCACGGCGCGCCGCCGGTGTTCCTGCCGCCGCCGCCAGGCTTTGTCGCCGAGACGATCGTGCCCGGGCTGGAGATCAGCACCGGCTACGCCGTCGTGGCGCCGCTGTGGGGCTGGAGCCGGCCCGATTGGGGCAGCGACCGCATCATCGTCGATCGCCGCGAATACACGCGCATCACGCGCGATGTCGAAATTGGCCCCGGCGATACATGGCGCCATCAGGGCACCGTCGTCCTGGTGCCGCCGAGCGAGGTCAGGCGCACCGTGACGACTACGACCACGCAGGTGCCGGTGCCGGCCGGGACTGTGGCCCCGGCGCAGGCCGCCGCCGTGACGGCATTGCCGCAGCGCGCCGCCGCCGACCCGCGTGTCAAGATGCAGAACCAGGCGCAGACCGGCCCGCAAGGCGCGGCCGGCCAAGCGCCGGCTGGGCAGGCGCAAGGCACGCCCGGGCCGGCCGCGGCGAGGCCGGAGCAGCCGCTTCCGCCGACGGCGGCCGGACAGCAGGCCCCGGCGCATCCGCCGACCGCCGCCGAGCACCAGCCGCCGGCGCATCCGCCGACCGCCGCCGAGCACCAGCCGCCGGGTCATCCGCCGACCGCGGCCGAACACCGCGCTCCGCCGCATCCGGCCGCGCCGCCGGCAATGCAGGCGCAGCACCCGCCGGCTCCGCAACAGATGCCGCAGCCTTCGCATCCGCCGACAGCGGCGCATCAGGCTCCGCCGCATCCGGCACCGCCGGCGATGCAGGCGCAGCACCCGCCGGCTCCGCCACAGATGCCGCATCCGCCGGCGATGCAGGCGCAGCACCCGCCGGGGCCGCAGCCGCAGCCGCATCCGCCGGGGCCGCCGCAGCACGCGTCGGGGCCGGTGCCGGGCCATGGCAGCTCCGGCCCGCCGCCTGGCCACCCGGCCTCGCCGGCGGCGCAGAAGCACGAACAACCCGGGCCGCATCCGCCCGGCCAGCCGGGGGACGAGAAGAAGCACTGATGCGATAAGCGTGCCCGGCCTCGACGCCGGGCACGCCGCCGTCAGGCGCGCTGCAATTTCACGTATTCGAAATCGCCGGGCTTGCCGTCGATGCCGGCGCGCGGCGGCGCGATCCACGAGGCGTATTGGCCGGGCGCGGTGCAGGGACGCATCAGGCCCGCAATAAAGGCGTCGTCATCCGCCGATGGCAGCCAGCGGTCGCGCCGCTTCTGCCAGTCCTCGGCGCTGAGGATGTTGCCTTCGGGGTCGGCGTGGACCGCGGCGAACTCGCCGATCCGCCGGTTGAACGCGACATGCGGCAGATGCAGGCGGAAATCGTAGCCGGCGCGGGCGATGCCGCGGTTCCACCAGCGGTCGAGCCCGGACAGCGCGTCGGCGACGTAATCGTCGCGCAGCCGCATGTTGAGCGCCGACAGCGCCGGCACGTCCTCGCTGACGATATGGCCGTCCTGCAGTCGCAACACCGGGTAGGTGGCGCCGAGCAGGCGGTGGTCGTCGTCGATCTGGTCTTCGAGATAGCGGCCCTTGAGGCCGGCATTGTAGGCGTTGGCGGCGTTGGTGCTGATTTCGCTCCCAAACAAATCGAGGGTCAGCGAGAAATGCAGATTGGCCCGCTTCTGCAAGGTCGGCAGGTCAATGACCCCCAAGGCGCGCACCCGATCGATATCGTGCGGGTCGTCGATCCCGGCGGCGCGCATCACGGCGCAGGTGCGCTCGATGATGCGGCCGATCCCCGACTGGCCGACGAACATGTGGTGCGCTTCCTCGCTCAGCATGAAGCGGCAGGTGCGCGATAAGGGGTCGAACCCGGACTGCGCCAGCGCATGCAATTGCATCTTGCCGTCGCGGTCTGTGAAGAAGGTGAACATGAAGAAGGCGAGCCAGTCCGGCGTCCGCTCGTTGAACGCCCCGAGCAGCCGCGGGCTGTCCCGGTCGCCGGAGCGGCGGCGCAGCAAATCCTCGGCCTCCTCGCGGCCGTCGCGGCCAAAATATTTCTGCAGCAGGTAGACCATCGCCCATAGATGGCGGGCCTCCTCTACATTGACCTGGAACAGGTTTCTCAGGTCGTAGAGCGAGGGGGCGGTGGCGCCGAGATGGCGCTGCTGCTCGACCGAGGCGGGCTCGGTGTCGCCCTGCACGACGATGAGGCGGCGCAGCATCGCGCGGTATTCGCCCGGCACCTCCTGCCAGGCCGGCTCGCCCTTGTGGGCGCCGAAGCCGATCGTGCGGGCCTCGACCGCTGGCGCCAAGAGGATGCCCCAGCGGTAGTCCGGCATCTTGACGTAGCCGAACTTGGCCCAGCCGTCGGGCTCGACCGAAACTGCGGTGCGCAGATAGACCGGGCATTCCTGGAACCCGTCGGGGCCGCACTCGCGCCACCAGTCGAGCGAGCGCGGATGCCAGCTTTCGAGCGCCCGCCGCAAACGCGGGTCGGCGCTGAGCCCGACATTGTTCGGGATCAGCCCGTCGTAATCGACCGCATTCGCATCCGACATCGACGCCTCCAAGGTTCCCGCACCCTATCTAGTACCCCAAAACCACACTGTCATTCCCGCAAAGCGGGAACCCAGGAACACAGGCCTCTCCCGGCCGATCGCAATCGGTGTTCCTTGATTCCGGGCTCAGCCTACACCCGCTTCGGGTCGAAATTGGGGCGCTGCCCCGTGCCGTAGCGTTTGAGGGCGCCCTCCTCGGAGGCGGCGCCGGGGCGCTGAAAGATCCAATTCTGCCACGCCGACAGCCGGCCGAAGATCTTTGTCTCCAGCGTCTCCGGGCCGGCAAAGCGCAGATTGGCTTCGAGCCCGGTCAAGGCATCCGGCGAGAAGCTGGCCCGCTCCTCCAGCAGCAGCCGCACCTCCTCGTCCCAATCGACCTCGTCATAGGTCGCGGTCACGAGGCCGAGCGCCTCGGCGTCCTCGGCCGAGATCGCCCCGAATTTCGCTTGCTCGGCACGCCGCAGCGAGTCCGGTTCGCCGAGAAACCGCGTCTTCAGCCGCGACAGTCCGTTGCCCATCGGGAAGGCGCCGAAGTTGAGCGACGACAGCGCCAGCGTCGGCGGTCCGCGGTTGTCGCCGCTATGCATGCCCGCGAACATCAGCGCGCGATCTGCTGCGAACACCAGCTCGGCGAGCATCCCGGCAAAACAGCTGCCGGGCTCGATCAACGCGAACAGGCTACGCGACGTCAGATCGATGCGCTTCAGCACCCGCTTCCAGTAGAGGATGATCTCCCGCTCGAACCAGAAGTCGCGGTTTTCGTCGAGCAGCGCGTCGAACGCCATGACTTTGAGCGGGTCGCCCTCGCTGCGGAATGCGATGATGCCAAGCTCCGGCTCGTTGCCGCGCAGATGCAGAATCGCGTCGTCGAGCTCCCGCGCCAGCGCCAAAGGCCAGAAATCGGCGCTATCGACGCCGGAGGCGCCCTCCGGCACGACCGCAGGCCCGAGGACGGTGATGGTCGCGACCCGTCGCACGCGGTCGAGTTCGACCCGGACATAGCGATACTCGACCGCATCCTCGCTCAGCCTGCGATCGAGCGGCGGCAACGGGATCCCCGCCCTGCCCTCCCCCGCTGGCGGGGGAGCGTCACCATTAGCCCCCTCCCCCGCTGGCGGGGCAGGGTTGGGGTGGGGGTATTCCTGCCCCATCGCCGCCAAGGCCAGCGCCCGCTCGCGCACCTTCTCTTCCCATGCCGAGGGCGGCACCAGCTCGTCGACGAGATGCCAGTCGAGTGCGCGTTGGCCGCGCTGGCCCTCCTCCATCGTGCTGAAGGCGTCGGCGCGGTCGCGGCGGATCTTGCGCTTGTCCGTAAGGCGCGTCAGGCCGCCGGTGCCCGGCAGCACGCCCAAAAGCGGCACCTCGGGCAACGACACCGCCGAGCGGCGGTCGTCGATCAGCATGATGTGGTCGCAGGCGAGCGCCAATTCGTAGCCGCCGCCGGCGGCGGTGCCGCTGACCGCCGCCAGGTAGCGCTGCCCGGAATGGGCCGAGGCGTCCTCGATCGCCAGCCTGGTCTCGTTGGTGAACTTGCAGAAATTGACCTTTTGCGGGTGCGAGGCCTGCGCCAGCGCGCCGATATTGGCGCCGGCGCAGAACACCCCGGGCTTGCCCGAGCGGATCACCACGCACCGCACCTCGGGATGCTCGAAGCGCAGCCGCTGGACGGCGTCGGCCAACTCGATGTCGACGCCGAGATCGTAGGAGTTGAGCTTCAGCTCGGTGCCGGGAAAGAGCCCGCCCGCGGGGTCGACATCGAGGATCAGCGAGGCGACCGGCCCGTCGAACTCCAGCCGCCAATGGCGGTAGCGCGAGGGCTCGGTGCGAAAATCGATCGGCATGTGAAACGCGCCTTTATACCGACGAGCCTCAATATAGGCTCGTCATGCCCGGGCTTGACCCGGGCATCCACGCGCCACAGCCTCACTGCAAGACATGGATGGCCGGGTCAAGCCCGGCCATGACGAATGCGTCGAAGGCTCAGCCCGGCACCGGGATGGCGCGCTGGTTGTACATGCGCTTCCTGATGGCGGCGCGCTCCTCCTCGCTGAGGCTCTGCGGGTCGGGCGGCAGGTCGGCGCCGACCGCCATGCCGCGCTGCACCGCGGGGCGCGCGCTCAGCTCATCGAACCAGCGCTTGAAATGCTTGAACTCCTCGATGTCCTGGCCCTGCGCCTTCCAGTTGACGGTCCACGGGTAGCTGATCATGTCGGCGATCGTGTAGTCGTCGCCGCACAGATAGCGGTTCCGGTAGAGCCGGTTGTTGAGGACGCCGTAGAGGCGGTTGGCCTCGTCTGTGAAGCGGCGGATGGCGTAGGTGATGTCGCCCGCTTCCGGGCCGGCGCGCCGAAAATGGCCGCATTCGCCGAGCTTTGGTCCCTGGTTCGCCATCTGCCACATGACCCACTGCGTGACGTCGTACTTGCCGCGCAAATCCTGCGGGTAAAAGCGACCGGCCTTTTCGGCGATGTACATCATGATGGCGCCTGATTCGAACACCGCGATCGGCGCGCCGCCGCCTTTGGGCTCGTCGTCGACCATCACCGGCATCCGGTGATTCGGGTTCATCGCCAGAAACTCAGGGGTGAACTGGTCGCCGCGCTGGATATTGCAAGGGATGATCCTATATGGCAGGCCGCACTCCTCGAGCAGGATCGTCACCTTCTTGCCGTTGGGCGTCGGCCAATAATGCAGATCGATCATCGGGTTCTTCACCAGGCTGGGGCCGAAGGGCCGGCCGCGGCCGGAACGCCTTCTCGCTGGGAACACTATCGCAGACGCCGGCGTCTGCCTAGAAACCCAGCCACGGGGCCAGGATGATCTAACGCAGTGATGGCGTGAGCCTGATTCTTGTATAATCAGGACGGTGAGATGCTCGGGCACGGGAAGGAGCGATGTCGGTAGGCATGCCAGCGACCGCGGCGGGTGTGACGGCCGGACATGGCGCGGCTCTGCAACGCCGGCCTTTGAAGGTCGGCGTGCTCGTCGATCTGACGCTGTCGCCGGAAGCCGGCGGCCACGTCAAATGCTGGCAGCGCATCTCCGAGGCCGCGGTCGGGTTTGCCGACCGCCTCGACCTCACGGTGCATTTCAGCGGTAGGCGCCCCGAGCGCATCGACTTGTCGCCGAGCGTGCGCTACGCGCTGCTGCCGCCGGTCCTCAGCACCGCCCGCATCGTGCGCGAGGTGCCGGACCACACCGATCTCGCGCCGTGGCATCCGCGGCTGGCGCGCGCGCTCGCCGATTACGACGTCATCCACACGACCGACGCCTTCTTCTGCTACGCCCGCACCGCGACGCGCTTCGGGCGACGCCACGGCATCCCGATCGTCACCTCGATCCACACCAACACCCCGGAATACGCACGCATCACGGCGGCGCAGCTGCTGCGGCGCACCCTCGGGGAGGGGCTCGCCTATCGCGCCGCCAATGATTTGCTCGCGCTGCCGGACCGCATCAGCGCGGTGCTCGAGCGGCGCCTCGCCAACCACCTGTCGCAGGTCACCTCCGCGATGGGCAGCTACGGCGGCGAGTTCGACGCCCGCTACCCGGCCTGCTATCAGGACCGGCATTGCGGCGTCTCACTGCGCCGCGGCCTCGACCGCGCGACGTTCAACCCGGCGCGGCGCGACCGCGGCTGGTTCGAGGCGCGGTTCGGCCTGCCCGCCGGACATTGCGTCCTCATGTATGCCGGCAAGCTCAACGCCGGCAAGAATGTGCCGGTGCTGGCGCCGATCGTCGAGCTGGTGCGCAACGCCGGCCTGCCGGTCCACCTGTTCTGCGCCGGCGACGGCCCCGAACGCTCAGCCCTCGAGACGGCGCTGGGGCCGCGCCTCACCTGCGGCGGCACGCTCGGCCAGGACGAGCTGGCCGCCTCCTATGCGTCGGCCGATTTGTTCCTGTTCCCGTCGATGATCGACGAATCCGGCAATGCCGCGGTCGAGGCGCTGGCTTGCGGGCTGCCGGCGCTGCTGGCGGCCGGCAGCGGCGTCGCCAGCCGGATGGCCGATTGCCGCGGGCTGCGCGTATTGCCCGGCGACCGGCCCGAACTGTGGGCGGCGGCGATCGCCGAGCTGGTGGCGGCGCCGGCGGGGCTCGCCGAGATGGCAGCGGCGGCGCATGCCTATGTCGAGGCGACGGTGCCGAGCTGGGCCGACATCCTCGCCGAGGATCTGCTGCCGGTGTGGCAGGCGGCCGCCGCCGGCACCGCCTCCGCGAGAGGACGACACGGTGAATGATGGCGGCTGGGCCGATTCTCGTCCTGGCGCCGCATCCCGATGACGAGATCGTCGCCTGCGGCATCGCGGCGATGCGCGCGCGGGCCGCCGGCGCGCGTGTCTTTGTGCTCCATCTGACGACCGGCGTGCCGGCGCCGGCGGCGTTGTGGCGATGGCAGCGCCGGCAGCATGCCGCCTGGCTGCAGCGCCGGCGCGCCGAGGCGCAAGCCGCCGCTGCGGTGCTGGGGCTCGAGATTGTCGGCTTTCGCGACACACCGTCGCGGCTGCTCCGGCACGAGCTCGACGAGGCCGCCGCCGATGTCGCCGCCGCCGCCGCCCGGTGCGGCGCCGCCAGCCTGTGGGTCCCGGCCTTCGAGGGCGGCCACCAGGATCATGACGCCGCCAACGCCGTCGCCGCCACCAGCGCCATCGCCGCCGCGCCGCGGCAGCTTCTGCCGGTGTGGGAATTTGCGGCCTACAATTTCGCCGGCGGCAAGGTGCGCTCCAATCACTTCCCGGCCGCGCGCGGCGACGAAATCGTCATCGCGGCGACCCGCGACGAGGCGCAATCGAAGCGCCGCGCCCTGGCCTGCTACCGCTCCGAGCGCGGCAATCTTCGCCATGTCGGCACCGACCGCGAGACGGCGCGGCCGCTGCCCGGTCACGATTACGGCGCGCCGCCGCATCCGGGGCGGCTGTTCCGCGAGCGCTTCCACTGGGTCCCGTTCCGTCACCCGCGCGTCGATTTCGCGCCGTCCTCCGAGGTCTACCGCAGCCTCGGCATCTGGACGGCGTCAGGGCCGCGGCCGGCGCCATTCGAGGATGGCCCAAGCAGCGAGGCCCGGCAGGCCGATCGCGAATTCGCGGGCGCGCTTGACGAGGCCGAGGGCGAGCGCCGTCTCGGGGCTTAGGCCGGCGAGCGAGGCGAGCGCGATCAGCGAGGCTTCCTGCGCCCCCCAGCCGCTCGGGATCAGGAAGGCGGCGCTGCGCGCGGCCAGGCTCAGGCTTTCGAGCAAGGCCGCGGCGGCAAAGCCGGTCGCCGCACCCATCAGATAAAGCGTCAGCCACACTTCCGCGGCGTGCGCCAGATAGCCGGCAACGTGCAGGAACAGCGCCGCCGCAAGCGCCGCACGGCTGTCGACGACCAGCCGGAGCGCTTCCCCGAGCGCGGTCAGTGCCCCAGCGAGACGCTGCTGCCCAAGCCGGCGAGCGCTACGCACAAACGCCATCAAGAGCCGGCGCCGCACCAGCAATTCCCAGCACACCAGGGCAAAGCCTGCGGCCGCCGCGGCGCTCAGTGCCGCCCACCACCAGCCCTCACGGTCGCCGAGCCGGGCCAGCAGGACGAAGCCGAGCAGCGTGAACAGGATCTGCGCAAAAAAGCTGAGGAAGAAATCGACCGCGACCGAGGCCGCGCCGCGCGCCGGTGCCTTGACCCGCCGCTGCAGCAGCTGCGCCCGCACGACGTCACCGCCGATCTGCGCCGCCGGCAATGTCGTGTTGATCGACTCGCCGATCCACTTCAAGGGCAGCATCGTCGCAAAGGACGGCCGCGCACGCCGCGGCAGCAGCACCGCCCACGCCGCCGCATTGACCGCGACGGTCGCCGCGCGGACCAGCAGGATCAGCACGAAGCCCCAGCCGATATGCTCGAACGCCGCCCGCAGCGCCGCAATGTCCGAGTGCAGCACCAGCCACGCGAGGACGGCAAGCCCGAGTAACAGGCCGAGGAAGCGAAGCGCGCGGTTCAAGCCGATATCAGATGCTTCGCCCAGAGGCGTTCCCAGGGCCGTTCCCAGGGGCGGTGCCGGTCGCGTTGCCGGTGGCGTCGAGGCAGCCTTGCAGGATATAGGCGGCGGCGACGCGGTCGACGATCTCGGCGCGGCGCTTGCGTGTCATGTCGTGCGCGATCATCTCGCGGGTCACCGCTGCCGTCGACAGCCGCTCGTCCCAGAACGCCGCCGGCAGGTCGCGCTCGGCCAAGAGGTTGCGCGCGAACTGCCGGACCGACTGGGTGCGCGGCGTGTCGCCGCCGGAGAGCGCCAATGGCAGGCCGATCACCAGCCCGCCCACCTGGTGCCGGTCGACCAGCGCCAGCAGCAGCGCCGCGTCGTCGCGAAAGCGGCCGCGGCGGCGGATCGTCTCGAGCGGCGAGGCGATCACCAGCCGCGTATCGCTGAGCGCCAGCCCGATCGTCTTGGTCCCGACATCGAGGCCCAACAGGCGCGTGCCCCCCGGCACCGCGGCACGCAATTCGGTCGGGGACAGCAAGGGCATCGCGGACCAACGAGCCTCATTCTGACGAAGGGGTTGAAGGCCGGACGGTATCAGACATGTGCCGCCCTCGGGGGAAGTGTTCCAACAACGGTGGACACGATTGGTCCCGGCTCGCGCCGGTAATGCGGATTTTTGTGATTGCGCGATGCCGAGCTTGCCGCCATCTGTCGCGCGGAAGGGAGAGTGGGATGGTGCTCGACAAGGAGGCGGTGGCGCGTATTGCGGCGTTGGCGCGCATCCGGCTCGGCGAGGCGGAGCTCGCGCCGCTGGCGGCCGAGCTGTCGCAGATCGTCGCCTGGTTCGAGCAATTGCGGGAAGTCGACACCGACGGCGTCGCGCCGATGACCAGCGTCGCCGCGATGGCGCTGCCGATGCGCGAGGACGTCGTCAGCGACGGCGACTGCCGCGACGCGATCCTCGCCAATGCGCCGGACAACGCCGCCAATGCCAAGGAGCGCGGCTTTTTCGGTGTGCCCAAGGTCGTCGAGTGAGCTCCCTGACGGAGCTGACCCCGACGGAGCTGACCGGGCTCTCGCTGGCCGAGGCCGCGGCGGGGCTCAGGGCCCGTCATTTTTCGGCGCGCGAACTGACCGAGGCCTATATCGCCGCGGTCGAGTGGGCGCGGCCGCTCAACGCCTACATCACCGAGACGCCGGAGCGGGCGCTCGAAATGGCGGCGGCCTCGGACGCACGGCTGGCGAAAGGCGAAGGACGGCCGCTCGACGGCATCCCAATCGCGGTCAAGGATCTGTTCTGCACCAACGGCGTCCTGACGACGGCCGCCTCGCACATCCTCGACGGTTTCACGCCGCCCTACGAATCGACGGTGACCTCGAAGCTGTGGCAGGCCGGCGCGGTGATGCTCGGCAAGACCAATCTCGACGAGTTCGCTATGGGCTCGGCGACGACGACCGGCCATTACGGCGCGACCCGCAATCCGTGGCAGCGGCCCGGCGACAACCGGCCGTTGGTGGCCGGCGGCTCGTCCGGCGGCTCGGCGGCGGCGGTGGCGGCGCGTGCCGCTGTTGCCGCGACCGGAACCGACACCGGCGGCTCGATCCGCCAGCCTGCGAGCTTTTGCGGCATTGTCGGACTGAAGCCGACCTACGGCCGCTGCTCGCGCTGGGGCGTCGTCGCCTACGCCTCCTCGCTCGACCATCCGGGGCCGATGACGAGGAGCGTGCGCGACGCCGCGATCCTGCTCGCGGCGATGGCCGGGCACGATCCGAAGGACTCGACCTCGGCGCCGCTCCCGGTGCCGGACTTCCCCGCCGCGCTGACCGGCGACATTCGCGGCCTCAGGGTCGGCATCCCCAGCGAATATCGCGCCGAGGGAATGCCGTCCGAGATCGAGGCCTTGTGGCATAAGGGCGCCGAATGGCTGCGCATGGCGGGCGCCGAGCTCGTCGAGGTCAGCCTGCCGATGACGAAATACGCCTTGCCGGCCTATTACATCATCGCCCCGGCCGAGGCCTCCTCGAACCTGGCGCGCTATGACGGCGTCCGCTTCGGGCTGCGCGTCCCCGGCGACAGCCTCGACGAGATGTACGAACTGACGCGCGCTGCCGGGTTCGGCGCCGAAGTGAAACGACGCGTGCTGATCGGCACCTACGTGCTGTCGGCCGGCTATTACGACGCCTATTACCTAAAGGCGCAGCGGGTGCGGGCCCTGATCGCGCGCGATTTCGCCGCCGCCTTCGAGCGCGTCGATTGCCTGTTGACGCCAACCGCGCCGTCCGCCGCCTTCGCGATCGGCGACAAGGCCGACGACCCGCTCGCGATGTATCTCAACGACGTCTTCACAATCCCGGCCAACCTCGCCGGCCTGCCGGCGCTGTCGCTGCCGGCCGGCCTCTCGGCCGACGGCCTGCCGTTGGGCCTGCAGCTGATCGGCCGCGCCTTCGACGAGGAAACGGTGCTGCGCGTCGGCGACGTGCTGGAAAAGGCCGCCGAGTTCACGCATTCGCCGAGCTTCATTGCGAGCGAGCGGTGACCCTCAATACGATAACCCTCAACCGCTATGTTTCTGAACTCGTGGCGGTGTGCCCGGATATTTCAGCGATGTGGCTGATAGGATCACGTGCCCAACAGACTGCTGACCTGAACTCAGATTGGGATTTCATAGCATTTGGAAATGCCAAGGCCTTGCGTTCGCTGAGACAGAGAAAGGCTCTCAATAAGGCGATGGTAGACTTGCTCGTGGTTTACGATGGGAACCGCTTCGAAAAACCTTGGCGCGAGTCGGATGGGAGGAAAAAGAAGGGCTCTTTGAGAGATTGGGAGTGGCAGCAAATTTCCGATAAGAAGGCCACTTATCGGGCTACTAAGTTTAGCGAAGATAGTGACTTCGTGAGGGTCGGGCACGCGATTTTAGTGTGGCCGTGCTGATTCTGGTGGGCCTTTGTAGCGGAGGACGCGGGCGCTGTGGCTGAGGTAATCAAAGGCCGCACCGGGGCGTGGGAAATCGTGATCGGCCTCGAAGTGCATGCGCAGGTGGCGGCGCAGGCGAAGCTTTTTTCGGGGGCCGCGACGGCGTTCGGGGCGGCGCCGAACACGCAGGTCTCGCCGGTCGACGCCGGCTTTCCCGGCATGCTGCCGGTGATCAACCGGCATGTCGTCGAGCAGGCGGTGCGCACCGGGCTTGGGCTCGACGCCGAGATCAATCTGAGAAGCATCTTCGACCGCAAGAACTACTTCTACCCCGACCTGCCGGCCGGCTATCAGATCTCGCAATACCAGCAGCCGGTGGTCGGCGCCGGGCAAGTCACGCTCGACATGCCCGACGGTTCGACGCGCACGATCGGCATCACCCGTCTGCATCTCGAACAGGACGCCGGCAAGAGCCTGCACGAC
>JBLMXS010000114.1:0-7217 GCA_050257895.1 Thiohalocapsa sp. | reverse complement strand
GGGCGGCCGGCGATGGTGACCGACCTGTCGGCGTGCCGCGTCGTCATCGAGATCGCCGGGCCGCAGGCAAGGCGGCTCTTGGCGAAGGGCTGCGGCCTCGACCTGCACCCGCGGGCCTTTGCGCCGGGGCATTGCGCGCAGACGCTGTTCGCGCAGCTGCCGGTGATCCTCGACCAGCTGACGGTGCTGCCGCTCTACCGCCTGTTCGTACGCCGCTCGGCGGCGCGCTGGCTGGCCCTATGGCTGATCGATGCCGCCGAGGAGTTCCGCTTCGCCCCATGACGAGGAAAACCCGATGCCCCTCGTGCTGATGAGCCCGGCGATCGCGCCGGGCGGCATGATTCCGCGCGAATACACCTGCGACGGCAGCGACATCTCGCCGCCGCTCAACTGGTCGGGCGTGCCCGCCGGCACCGCCAGCCTGATCCTCGTTATCGAGGACCCGGACGCGCCGCGCGGGACTTTTCGCCATTGGGGCGCCTACGACATCGCGCCGACTACGCCTGGGCTGACCGCCGGCTATCGCGCCGGCCAGCCGGCCGCCGATTTCCGCGAGGCGCGCAACGATTTCGGCCGCACCGGCTATGGCGGCCCGTGCCCGCCGCCGGGCGGCGGGGTTCACCATTACCATTTCGAGCTGCTGGCGCTGCGCCGGCCGAGCCTCGGCCTGCCGCCGGGCGCCGGCATCGCTTCCGTGCTCAGCGCCGCCGCGCCCTATGTCATCGAACGGGCCGAGCTGGTCGGCACCTACCAGCGCTGAGGGCTTTGCCCAAGAATTCGTCATTCCGGGGCGCGCCGCACGCGTGAACCCGGAATCCATATTCCAGAGGCTGGTGTTCCTGGGTTCCGGGTTTGCAGCCTACGGCTGCGCCCCAGAATGACAATGATTTTATGTGCAAAGCCCCGCTGGTTCAGCGTTGGTAAGCCAACCTTATGATCCGCAACCCTGCGATGCTCGATTCTCGATTGCCGGCCGCCGGAAGCGCGGGCTAGGCTGAACGGTGTTCAGCAAAACGGGGTAATGGCGATGGCGGGGTGGAGCGAACGAAACATCGAGCTCGGCGACGTCAAGCTCCGCTATCGCCGCGCCGGTAATGGCCGTCCGGTGCTGGTGTTGCATCACGACATCGGCACGCTCGACGATCTGCCGTTCTACGACGCGCTCGCCGCCCGCTGCGACGTCATCGTGCCGAACCATCCGGGGTTCGGTGTACCGGAGCGGCCGCAATGGATGCGCCACCCGCGCGACATCGGCGCGCTCTACCAGTGGCTCTTGGCCGATCTGGGGATCGAGCGGCCGAGCTTGGTCGGGCTCGGCTTCGGCGGCTGGATCGCGGCCGAGATGGCGGCGCTGGCGCCGCGCGATTTCCACCGGCTGGTGCTGGTCGGCGCGATGGGCGTCAAGCCGCCCGAGGGCGATATCCTCGACCAGGCAATCGTCAGTTATATCGACTATGCCAAGGCCGGTTTCCACGACCCGGCGGCGTTCGCGCGCAATTACGGCGAGGTGTCGACCGACCAGCTGGTCGCCTGGGATTTGTGCCGCGAGATGAGCTTCCGCATCGCCTGGAAGCCGTACATGTACAGCCAGACCTTGCCCCATCTGTTGGGCGGCGTGCGCGCCCCGGCGCTGGTGGTGTGGGGCGACGACGACAAGATCGTGCCGCGGAGCGCCGGCGATCGCTATGTCGGGGCCTTGCGCGAGGCGCGCCTTGAGACCGTGCGCGACGCCGGGCATTGCGTCGACATGGAGCAGCCCGAGGCGCTCGCCCGCCTCGTCGTCCCGTTCATCGAGCAGAACTGAACCGATCCGGACCGCCGGCCCCAGTACTTGGTCCAATTGGCCAGCATGCCGGCGGGACGCCGGCGGTCCCAGAGGAGGCAAACGCCATGCATCTGATGTATTTCACCGAGCAGCCGATGTCGGCCTACCCGGCGGATATCGGGCTCGCCACCGGCTATACGGCGCTGATGTTCTCGAACAAGTATTTCGACCCGGCGGCCGGCAGCCGGCTCTACAACGAATACCTCGAGCACTACATGATGTGCGACGAGCTCGGCTTTGACGGCATCATGCTGAACGAGCACCACAATGCGCCGTTCTGCATGCAGGCCAAGGCCAACATCTTTGCCGCGATCCTCGCCGCCGCGACCAAGAACGTGAAGATCGTCATGCTAGGCAACCCGCTGCCATTGGCCGAGAACCCGGTGCGGCTCGCCGAAGAGCTGTCGATGATCGACATGATCTCGAAGGGCCGCCTCGTCTCCGGCTTTGTCCGCGGCGGCGGCCAGGAGCAGCTGGCGGCCGGCGTCAACCCGGCCTTCAACCGCGAGCGCTTCGAGGAGGCGCACGATCTGATCGTCGCGGCCTGGACGCGCCAGGGGCCGTTCCGCTGGGAAGGTGCGCATTACCAGCACCGCGTCGTCAACCCATGGGCGGTGCCGCTGCAGAAGCCCTATCCGCGGGTGTGGATCCCCGGCGTCATCAGCCCCGAGACGATCGTCTGGGCGGCCGAGCGCGGCTACCCGTACATCGCGCTCAATACGCCGGTCGAACGGACCAACAAGATCTGGGAGATCTACGACCAGACCGCGGCCGCAGCCGGATTCCAGGGCGGCCCCGCCTATCACGGCCTCCTAAAGCAGATCCACGTCGCCGAGACTGAGGAAAAGGCGATCCACAACGCCGCCCAGTTCCGCTGGATGCAGGGCGAATTCACGGGCCTTGCGCACCCGGTATGGTCGACGCCGTCGGGCTATGGCAGCCCGGCCAACCGCCGCGCCTTTGTCGAGTTCGCCTCCGGCGTGTCGAAGAACCCGCGCTACCGCCCGGACCTCGAAACGCAGATGAAAGAGCTGATGATCATCGCCGGAACGCCGAAGCAGGTGATCGCCAAACTGCGCATCCTGTTGGAGGAGACGCGTCCCGGCATCCTCGGCATGTGGGGCAATGACGGCACCGTCACGCACGAGGACGCCAAGACCTGCATCCGCCTGATGGGCGAGGAGGTATTGCCGGCGGTGCGCGAGATGGCGAAGGAATTCGACCTGAAGAGCCCGTTCGAAACGGGCGACGCGGTCAGCGTCGAGTACCTGCCGGGCCGCAAGCAGCCCGTGCCGGCGGCGGCGGAGTAAGAATTTCCACAGGTACCCGCGAAAGCGGGACCTCTTTGGGCCGTTGACAAATGGAGTGCGCCGGACGCGTGCCAAATCGGAGGCAATGATCATGCCCAAGGTAGCGATGCGCTTTGGCGAGGTGGTGTTGAAGACAAGCCAATATGAAGCGTTGAAAGCCTGGTACAGCCAAGTGCTTGATGCCAAGCCGATGTTCGAGAGCCAAAGAAGAGAAGACCTCGGGCCGGGCACAATGCGGCAGATGTGCACTATCCGGCCCTATGCAGAGTTTCCTTTCACCGAAACACTTGTGATTCTCGATTTTGCTGAGTTGCAAGAGAATAATCAGACCGTTTCCGGCATGGATCATTTCCAGATGCAGTTCGGGTCGATCGATGATCTTTTCGATCGCTACGAGGCATTAGCGGCGCACGGTATCGTGCCGACGCGTTCAGCAAACCACGGTCCGGCTACCAGTTTTTACTATCGCGATCCTGACGGAAACCGGGTAGAGCTCTCGGTAAAAAATTATGCGACCGAAGCTGAAACTCTTGCATTCATGCAAAGCGAAGCCTTTCGAAGAAACCCCGCTGGGATTGATGTTGATCCAGCTGAGTACGTCGGCCGCTATCGCGCCGGTGTACCACTTGAACAATTAAGGCAAATACCTTCGCCAACGTGACGGCGGGTTGCGAACAGCCCGGAATCAGGTGATATAAACCTCACAGGAGGACTCCATGTTCGTCATGTATTTCACCGAGCAGCCGATGTCGGCCTATCCCGCCGATATCGGCCTCGAGACCGGCCATACCGCGCTGATGTTCTCGAACAAGTATTTCGACCCGGTCGCCGGCAGCCGCCTCTACAACGAATATCTGGAGCAGTACATCTACGCCGAGGAGCACGGCGTCGAAGGCTTCATGCTCAACGAGCACCATAATGCGCCGTTCTGCATGCAGGCCAAGTGCAACATTTTCGCCTCGATCCTCGCGGCGGTGACGAAAAAGGCAAAGATCGTCCTCTTGGGCAACCCGCTGCCGTTGGCCGAAAACCCGGTGCGGCTGGCCGAGGAGCTGGCGATGATCGACATGATCTCGAAGGGGCGCCTCGTCCCCGGGATCGTGCGCGGCGGCGGCCAGGAGTCGCTCGCCAATGGCGTCAACCCGGCCTACAACCGCGAGCGCTTCCAGGAGGCCCACGATCTGATCGTCGCCGCCTGGACCCGCGAGGGGCCGTTCCGCTGGGAGGGGACGCACTACCAGCAGCGCGTCGTCAACCCGTGGGCGGTGCCGCTGCAGAAGCCCTATCCGCGCATCTGGGTCCCGGGTGTGCTGAGCCAGGAGACGATCATCTGGGCGGCGCAGCAGCGCTACCCGTATATCGCGCTCAACACCTCGATCGAGGCGACCAAGAAGATCTGGGAGCTCTACGACAAAGTGGCGCTCGAGACCGGCTACGAGGCCGGCCCGGAAAACCGCGGCTACCTGCAGCAGGTGCACGTCTCCGATAGCGAGGAGAAGGCCGAGAGGAACGCCCGCCAGTTCTTGTGGATGCAGGGCGAGTTCACCGGCCTCGCGCACCCGGTGTGGTCGAACCCGTCGGGCTATTTCTCGCCGAGCTTCCGCCGGCAGTTCGTCGAATTCGCGGTCGGGCGCGCCGAGAGCCCGCGCGGTCGGCCGACTTTCGAGCAGCAGGTGAAGGACGGCCGCATCTTCTTCGGCACGCCGAAGACGGTCATTCCGAAATTGCGCCATGTGCTCGAAGAAACGCGCCCCTCGATCTACGGCATCTGGGGCAATGACGGCACGGTCAGCCACGAGGACGCCAAGACCTGCATCCGCCTCCTGGGCCAGGAGGTGATGCCGGCGATGCGCGAGATCGGCAAGGAATTGGGCCTCACCGACCCGTTCGAGGCCAACGCGCCGGTGCACCTCAAATACTCGACCGACCTGAAGCGGATGCCGCAGGCCGCGGAGTAGCGGAGGCATTTGCACTGAAGCTCGTCATCCCCCGGCTTGACCGGGGGATCACGCGCCGCTGCTCCTAGATGGCCGGGTCAAGCCCGGCCATCTAGGACAGTTGGGGGCCCTCGTCACTTCGTCAGCAGCACCACGTCCTGGAAGAAGTGGCGGTCGGGGAGGATGTCGCGGACCGTGAACAGCCGGCCCCATTCGCGGCGGATATAATCGGCGTGGTGGAAGACCATTGCCGCGTAGACCTCGCGGTCGCCGCTCCACCAGAACACCGTCTTCTCGCGCGGCAAGGGGCCGCTCAGCAATTCTTCGTCGACGGGATAGTCGGCGATGCGGTCGGCGAGCGGCAGCAGCTGCTCCCTGATCCAGCCTTTGCGGTAGCGCTCCCAGGTGTGGTCGGTTGCCACCGTCACGTAGCAGAGGCCGCCGCGCCGCAGCACGCGGCGCAATTCGAGCAGCCACGCCGTCTCGAAATCGTCGATATGGGTGAAGACGCTGAACGCGGCCGCGATGTCGACCGAGCAATCCTCGAGCGGCAGGCTCGGAATGATCGAATTCTGGAACACCGCGATCCGCGCCGGCAGGAATTGCCGGATCCATTCGGTGTGGCGCTGGTTGATGTCGCAGCAGACGATCGGTACCTGGGTCTGCATCGCGACATGCCGCACGACCCGTCCCGAGGCGCAGCCGAGCTCGAAATAGCGCGGCGATGACCCGAGGCCGAGGCGCCTTGCTTCGCGGGTCACCGACAGCGCGTCGGAGAGGCCGCTCAGCCAGTAGCCGGCATGGTCGTCGCCGTAATAATTCTCTCGGTCGGCGGGGCAGGGGAGCGGCGCGGCGTCGCGCCCGCGATAGCCGGCGACCCTCTCGCCGATGCCGAATTCGCGGCGCGCCCGCTCGGCCAGCGCCGGCTCCGGCAGCAATTCACCGATCGGCGGCAGGTTGGCGAACGGCTGCGCGCCGCCTTTGATGCTGGTGGCGGCCAGCCAGGCGGAGCTGAAGCTCGAGCCTAGCGGCCGCGGCGCCGCCGCTTCGCCCCCGGCAGGCGCGGGTGATGGCGGGCGGCCCGCCGCCGCGTCGCGAATCTTGGTGCCCCAGGCGAGAAAATAGAATTCGTTGTCGGCGTTCGGCTCCTGTTCGACAAAATGCTCGAAGCGGTCCGACTTGCCGGCCAGCCATGCCATCACCTGCTCGAGGCCGAGCGGCGAGGGATGCATCCGGCGGTGCTCGTCCGAGCGCGGCAGATTCGGCCGCGACAGGTTCACCTGGAAGATGAAGCGGCCGCCGGTCGCGAGCCGCGCGAACAGATCCTCGAACCAGCCGGCCGCATCATCGGTGTGGTCGAGTACGTTGTGGCAGATCGCCAAGTCGAACAGCCGCCGATCGGCCAGGAATTGCTGCCGGTCGGTGACATATTCGATCTCGCGGCTGCGGAACTTGCCGAACAGCCGGCTGTAGCGGTCGTTGAGCGGGTCGAAGGCGACGCGGCGGGCGGCCGGCAGATATTCGATCATGCCCAGCGGGCCGCACCCGAGTTCGAGAATCGCGGCGCTCTGGAACTCGGCCATCGTCCAGCCGGTCCGGTAGAACGTCGAGACCATGAAATGCTCCTGCAGCAGCGGGAACATCAGCGGGTCCTTGCCGCCATAGCCATTGCAGGCGACCCAGCGCCAGAATGCAAGCTCATGCGCCTGCGCCTCCTGCCACGGCGAGAGGCGCCGGCAATCCGGGTTGCCGCCGGCAACCGCGGCGATGAGTTCGAGATCGGCCTGGTCGAGGTCGTCGCCGCACGGATTGCCGGGGTTCTCCGCCGCGCGGTGCGCCGCAGCGGCGGCGCATAGCTCTGCCGCTCTATCGATGACCCGGCGGCTAAAGTCTTGGAAATAGGCGGCGCGCTCGCGATCCGCGCTGTCTGTCATGCCTGTGCCCGCCGCCGACCCGCCCTTTCCTACCTTGTCAAACAGCAACGGCCGACCCTGTCAAGGGCCGGCTGCCGCCGTATGCGGTGGGCTTGAGACGCGGTGTTATTCGGTAAACTTGATCTTGGTGATGTCGGTCACGCCGGCCAGCGTCATCTTCGTGCCGTCGAGGAAGGTCAGCGTGGTGCCGGTCTTGTCCGACGTTGAGGTG
>JBLMXS010000113.1:0-10804 GCA_050257895.1 Thiohalocapsa sp. | reverse complement strand
CCTGTGCGCGGCAGCCGTTCCGTGTCAGCATTGCCGCGATAGTCTTTGTTCGCAAGGTGCAATCGCGGGCGCCATGGTCTAGGATCGCCTTTCGCTGACCCAAGCAGAGGAGGCACCGATGGCCGCCGACCCGAACCATGTCATCCTGACCGGCGAGAACCCGTTCATCCGCCTCAGCGCGACGGATGGCGGTCCGCAAACCACCAATGCCAGCTTCTGGCGCATCGTCACCTGCCCGGCCGGACCGGGGCACGTGCTCTACCTGAAGAGCGAGCTGACCGAAGACCGCTGGCAGATCTATTCCGACAACATCGCGATGGCGCGCTGGCTGCAGACGACGGTGCAGGGCATGCTCAACGCCGAAACCGCCGACACCTCGATCCCGGTCATCGACGCGGAATTCTCGAAGTCGGGCGACCCCCGCTACTTCTGGACCGAGAACCTCGTCACCCACGACGAGGCGATCAGCCTGACCTGGTACGACATCGGCGAGCCGCTCCTGATCCACACCAACCCCGGCGAAGGCGGCCGCAAATACGGGGTTTGCACATTGCTGATCCCGGCATTGGGCGCGCGGCTCACGCATAACGGCGTCGAGGCGGCCGGCAAGCCGTGGCCCACAACGCGCGAAGGGCGGCCGTTCAGCACCTGCGCCCTGGCCTTTTCTGAAAGCTGGACCGAGGCGCGATAGGCTCATGAGGCCTGCGGACCGCGGGCAGGCCGCAATGCGGACGGGAGGGTCGCGGTCCGCGACTTTGTGACGGCCCACCGCATCGAGGCAGGCCATGTCGGCTTCGGCTGCCTCTTGCGTCGCGAAGCCTGATATAAGCTGTGCCGATCGCCGCCCGCGCCGCGGCGCCAGCACCGTTCAGGATCGCCCGATGCCGCTCGACCAGCCTTTAGGGTCCCGCCTCGAAACGCGCCTCCGGCGCGAATTGCGCGGCGAGGTGATGTTCGACGCGTTCACTCGCGGCCGCTATGCGACCGACGCATCGATCTACCAGATCGAGCCATTGGGCGTCGCCGTCCCGAAGGACAAGGACGACATTGCTGCCGCCCTGCAGATCGCGCGCGACGAGGGGGTGCCGGTGCTGCCGCGCGGCGGCGGCACCTCGCAATGCGGCCAGACCGTGGCGCGCGCGCTCGTCCTCGATTGCAGCAAGTACATGCAGGGGGTCGTCGCGCTCGACACCGAGGCGCGGCGCGTCCGGGTGCAGCCGGGGGTCGTCATGGAGCGGCTCAACCAGCGCCTGCGGCCGCTCAAACTCTGGTTTCCGGTCGACGTCTCTACGGGCGACCGCGCGACGATCGGCGGCATGACCGCCAACAACAGCTGCGGCGCCCGCTCGATCCGCTACGGCAACATGGTGCACAACGTGCACGCGATCGACGCGATCCTCGCCGACGGCAGTGAAGCCCGCTTCGCCGAGGTGCCGGGCAATTTCGGTGATGATGTCGAGCCCGAGCGCTACCGCGACCTGGTGCGCGACATGCGGGCGCTGCACCGCCGCGAAGCCGACGAGATCGAGGCGCGCTTTCCGAAGCTGCTGCGCCGGGTCGGCGGCTACAACATCGACATGATTTCGGATGCCGGCCACAACATGGCCCAGCTCCTGGTCGGCTCGGAGGGGACGCTCGCGTTCTTCACCGAGATCGAACTGGACCTGCAGCCGATCCCGCCGCACCTGGTGCTCGGCATCTGCCATTTCCCGAGCTTCTACCGGGCAATGGATGCAACGCAGCACATCGTCAAGCTGGGGCCGGCGGCAGTCGAGCTGGTCGACCGCACGATGATCGAGCTGGCGCGCGACAACCCGGTGTTCCGCCCGGTGGTCGAGCGCTTCGTCAGGGGCGAACCGGACGCGATCCTCTTGACCGAGTTCGCCGGCCCGGACGCCGACGACAATCTGCGGCGGCTGCGCCAGCTCGTCGAATTGATGGGCGATCTCGGCTTCCCCGACAGCGTCATCGAGGCGACCGATCCGGCCTTCCAGAGCGCGGTGTGGAATGTGCGCAAGGAAGGCCTCAACATCATGATGTCGATGAAGGGGGATGGAAAGCCGATCTCCTTTATCGAGGATTGCGCGGTGCGGCTCGAGGATCTGGCCGAATACACCGACCGGCTGACGCAGGTTTTCCACAAGCACGGCACGGTCGGCACCTGGTACGCGCATGCCTCGGTCGGCACCTTGCATGTCCGGCCGGTGATCAACCTGAAAGAGGAGCTGGGCGCCAAGCAGATGCGCGCAATCGCCGAAGAGGCGTTCGCGATGGTGCAGGAATACAAGGGCTCGCACTCGGGCGAGCACGGCGATGGGCTGGTGCGCTCCGAGCACCACCTGGCGATGTTCGGGCCGCGCATCGTCAAGGCCTTCGAGGAGGTCAAGGATACGTTCGACCCGACGGGCCTGTTCAATCCGGGCAAGATCGTGCGGCCACCGAAGATGGACGACCGCACCCTGTTCCGCTTCAAGCCGGGCTATCGGCAATTGCCGTTGGACAGCGTCCTCGACTGGTCGGAATGGGGCTCCTTCGCCAGCGCCGCCGAGATGTGCAACAACAACGGCGCCTGCCGCAAAAGCGACCCCGGCGTCATGTGCCCCAGCTACCGCACCACCGGCGACGAGCAGCATCTGACGCGCGGCCGCGCCAATACGCTGCGCCTTGCCCTGTCGGGCCAGCTCGGGCCGGACGCGCTGACTTCGGACGCGATGCGCGAGACGATGGCGCTGTGCGTCTCGTGCAAGGGCTGCAAGCGCGAATGCCCGACCGGCGTCGATATGGCGCGCATGAAGATCGAGTTCCTCCACCACTACAAAGAGCGGCACGGCCTGTCGCGGCGCGATCGCCTCATCGCCTATCTGCCGCGCTACGCCCGCTTCGCCGCCCGCGTCGCGCCGCTCCTCAACCTGCGCAACCGCCTGCCGGCGCTGGCGGCATTCGGTGAGAGGGTCTTCGGCCTCAGCGCGCGGCGGCAGTTGCCGGAATGGTCGTCGGATTACTATCGCGGCGCTCACCCCCACCCTGACCCTCCCTCGCTGGCGGGGGAGGGTCAGGGTGAGGGTATTGCAGCAGTTGCTAAAGCCCCGCCCGTCGTCTTGCTGGTCGACACGTTCAACCGCTATTTCGAGCCCGAGAACGCGCGCGCCGCTGAGCGCGTGCTCAGGCGCGCCGGCTACGGTGTGACAACGCCGGAGCCCGGCTGCGGCCGGCCGTTGTGTTGCGGCCGCACGTTTCTCGCGGCGGGGCTGGTCGAGGAAGCGAAGAGGGAGGCGCGCCGCATGCTCGACGCGCTGGCGCCCGCCGTTGCCGCCGGCGCGCCAATCGTCGGCCTCGAACCCGCCTGCCTGCTGACATTGCGGGATGAGTTGCCGGCGATCCTGCCGGGCTGCGACAGCGCGGCATTGGCGGCGCAAGCGCTGCTGTTCGAGGAATTCGTCGCCGCCGAGCGCGAGGCCGGCCGTTTTGCGCTGCCGCTCGCGGCGATGCCGGGCCGGACCGCGCTGCTGCACGGCCATTGCCACCAGAAAGCCTTCGGCACCGCCGCCGCGGCCGCCGATGCGCTGCGGCTGATCCCCGGGCTAACGGTGGAGACCTTCGATTCGACCTGCTGCGGCATGGCCGGCTCGTTCGGCCTCGAAGCCGAGCATTACGACGTCTCGATGCAGATCGGCGAATTGGGCGCCCTGCCGAAGCTGCGCGCCGCCCCGCCCGAGACGCTGCTCGCCGCCTGCGGCACCAGCTGCCGCCACCAGATCGCCGAAGGCGCCGGCCGCGAGGCCCGCCACATCGTGCGCCTCCTCGACGAGGCGTCGTCTACCTAGCTACAGCCGGCCCACGGCGGGCTACAGCCGGATCTCGGCGGCGATCTTGGTCGACGCTGGCGTGGACGCAGCCGGCGAGCGCGATGCAGGCCTCGAGGAATGCGCCAGCATCCTCTTCCAATTGCCGCCGATAACCACTCTCGTGTCACTCATCCGATATGTCGCCTCGTCCACAGGTGACTATCGTTACCTGACTGGTCGTGCCCGAATTATAGGGGGATCAGCCGAAGGGGCCCTGGAAGACCTGGTCGACGTAGCTGTCGGAGAGCGGCTCCAGCGCTTCCGGCCACTGTGCGCTGACCTGGCGGCGCTCCGCTGCGGTCCGCACGCGGCCGTCCCAGCCGATCTGCTCCATGTAGTAGTAGAGCTGGATGCAGTGGCCGTCCGGGTCGATCGCGAAGGCGGCGTAGTCGATGCCCGGATACAGCTCGGCCGGGATGTCGACAAAGCGGCAGCCCTGCGATTTCAGGAAAGCGACCGCTTCGCGCAATTGACCGTAATTCGCCAGCTCGACGCCGAACGACATGCAGGTCGTGTGTGGGCTGAGGCCGAGGACGGCGCGCAGTTCCTTCGGGTAGAGCGCCAGGCTGTGGTGCTCGGAGCCGCAGCGTAGGAAGACAACTCGGGCGCCGCGGTAGTGCGCCTCCTCGCTCTTAACGAGGCCGAGATGGCGCGTGTAGAAGGCTTCGGCGCGGTCGACATCGTCGACAAACAGACGCACCGGGCCGATCTTGGTGATCTTGAACGGCCGCGGCAGCAAGACGCCGTCGACATCGTATTTGGCGCCGCCATTCGGGGCTGGCGGGCGGTGCCCTGAGAAGATGTCGATGCCCTTTGCTTCGGCCTCGGCGATTTCGGCGGCCTCCGACATCTGCGGCAGCTCGGGCTTGTCCTGGAAGCCACGGTAATACATCGCGCGCGGCTTCGAGTTGCCGTTCCAGCCGACCTGCTCGATGCCGTAATAGAATTCGTTGGTGTGGCCGTCCGGGTCGTAGACGTAGACGTGCCAGTTGGAGCCCGGCATGTCGCGGCCGACGCGCTGGACGCGCACCTGCTGCTCCTGGAAATAGGTGTGCGCCTCGCCGATCTCCTTCAGCGAGCCGCATTGCCAGGTGATCTGGTTGATCGTCACCTCGGGGGCGAATTTGCGGTCGGCGCGCTGGTCCATCACCGGCTTCGAGAACAGCACCATCGCGTGGTGGTCGGTGCCGTAGCGCATGAAGTAGCCGTGCGTGTCGCCGAGCCCGGCGTCTTTCGGGAACCACGGCGCGCGCGAGAAATCCGCCTTGTCGGAGATCGTGAAGCCGAGCAGGTCGCCGTAGAAGTGGCGCGCCTCTTCGAGCTTATTGATGTTGAAGCCGAAATGCCCGAGCCGCCGGATCTTGAACGGGCGCTCCAGCAGCAGGCCGCCGACATTGTAACGATGTCCATTCGCCGCCATGACCGGTTTCCTCCTTTGCCGCTGTCGCGGCCGCCTCAGCAGGCGCCGCCGCGGAAATCTTCCGGAGGGAATATACGGCGCCAGGGTGAACTGCGCCATCCCGCCGCAGGCACCGCTGCGGTTAACCAATAACCTCGCGGAATTAAGCATAAATTAATGCGCATTTGAGGCTCATTGGTCGTAAATCCTGTCCGTACAGACGTATGAGGAGATCGTGATGCGGGCTCTTACTCTACTGGCGGTCGGGCTGGCGTTCGTGCTGGCGGGGCCGGTGCAGGCAAAGCCGGTCAAGCTGAGCAAGCAGCAGATGTCAAAGGTCGTGGCGGGGTCGAACCCCAACATCTTGCCGAACGGCACCAACGCGAACAGCAACGGCAAGTCGGGCGCGCCCGGCAATTCGTTTCATCCGGGCAAGTAAGCCGGGCAGGCAAGTAAGCACCTTCGCGACGGCGAGACCCCCCGCCGGTCCTCTCCCGAGCGCCTGACGCAATCCCACAACGGAGGTTATGATGCGAATTCTCGGAGTGGCAGTAGCGGCGTTGAGCTTGGTCGCCCTGGTCGGGGCGGCGAGCGCCCAGCCGACGAAGCTGAGCAAGGACCAGATGGCCAAGGTCACCGCCGGCGGCAGCTGGACGACGACCCAGGTCAACGGCGGCGGCAACACCCCCAGCGGCAACGCCAATGGCGTCCCGACCACGACCTACAACCCGGGCGGCAACGCGCCTCCGGGCAAGCAGTAAGAATAAGAAACTGTAAGCACCTGGCGCATGCGGAGGCCCTTGCCGATGACCCTACGGGTTTCGGGGAGAGCCTTCGCTTGCATCGCCCTGGCGTTGTCGCTGGGTCCCAGCGCCGCCGCCTGGGCTCGCCCGCCGGTCCGCTCGCTGGCGGAAATTCGCTACGATCACGTCGTCCACCAGAAGTGGGACCTGAGCTGCGGCGCCGCCGCGCTCGCGACGCTCTTTACCTACGACCTCGGGCACCCGCTCGGCGAGGTCGAAATTGCCCGCAGCATCCTGCAGAAGCGCGACCCGGCGCGCGTCAACAAGCAGGGCGGCTTCTCATTGCTCGACCTGCAGGAGGTGGCGGAAGCCCACGGCTATGAGGCCGACGGCTACGGAAAGCTGACGATCGCCGATCTGCAAGGGATGCTGCCGGCGATCGTGCCGCTCGAGCTCTATCGCGGCGATCATTTCGTGGTGGTGCGGGCGGTGCGCGACGGCGAGGTCTTCTTCGCCGACCCGGCCTTCGGCAACCGCAGCCTGTCACTGGCGGACTTTGCGAAATTCTGGGTGCAAAAGGTCGGCTTCGTCGTCCATCCCCGATCCTGATCGCGCGCACGCAAACGCGCCCACGAGCGCTGCTTGACAATCCGGGCGAGGCGCAAAGTAATTCGCGCATGTCGCTCGGTGCTCGGGTCGGATTGTGCGCGGTGGTTGCCGCAGGCTTGGGCGCGGCGGCCGTGTTGCTAGGCTCGGCACTCCCCTCGCGCGCGACCTCTGCTCGACCGCCCCCGCCGACGACCCCGCCGCCTTGCTGCATCTGGCCCATACCGCCGGCAGTCGCCCGGCAAATCGCCGCTGCGGCGCCGGCGGTCACCCCCATGTCACCCCCCGCCCCCTCGACGGCAGGGCAATCGCAGTTGCAAGCCCTCCCCCTGAATGGGGGAGGGTTGGGAGGGGGTGATCGTGCCGGCCGCGGTTCGGTAGGGGCCCAATTGGCGATTTCACCCCCGTCCGAGCCCTCCCCCATCAACGGGGAGGGGACTCGTAGGTCAAATGCGATCGCCGCGACCTCGACGGGGGAGAGCGCGCAGGAAGCGATGGCGGCCGCGCCCGCGCCGGAGCGGCATCCGGCCGGATCGAGCGCGGGGGCGGCAACAGCGGCGCCGAATTCGCGGGTCGCGGAACTCGAACAGCAGCTGCGCGAGCGCGATGCGGAAATCGCCAGGCTGCGCGCCCGTCTGGGCCGCGGCGGCAGCGCGACAGCCGACGAAGCCGGCGCTGCCTCGACCGCTGCTTCGCCGGCGGCGGCGCTGCTTGCCGGCCCGCCCGCGGGCGAGGCGCCGCCCGAGCCGCAGCCGCTTGGCGAGGCGCCAGGGAAGCCGGCGGCAGCGGCCACACGCCCGGGCCAGGACGAGACCCGCGCGCTGGAACGCGCCTTGGTAAGGCAGGCCGGGGCGGTGCTGCCGCAGGGCCTCGTCGAGGTCGAGCCCGAATTCGATTATCTTTACAACGAACCCGCGGGTGGCCGGCGCGATACGCTGATCTCGTCGGTGGCATTGCGCACCGGCCTGCCGTGGCGCAGCCAGGTGGAAGTCAGCGTCCCTTACGTCCTTTACGACAAGCAGACGGGCCTCGGCGCGGTATCCGGGGTCGGCGATGCGCAGCTCTCTTTCACCCACCAGCTGACCGGCGAAGCGGCCTTCCTGCCCGAGCTGTTGGCGACGTTGCGCTGGAAATCGAACAGCGGCCACAGCCAGACCAATCCGCCGACCGGCACCGGCTCCAACACGCTGCAAGGGACCCTGGTCGCGCTCAAACGGCAGGACCCGGTGGTGCTGCTCGCCAACCTCTCCTATACCCACAGCCTCGATCACGGCAGGGCGGACATTGGCGACTACGTCGGCGGCAAGCTCGGCGCCTTTCTTGCCGCCACGCCCGACACCACGCTGTTTTTCGATGTCGACGCCAACTCGACCTACGCCGACCGCAGCCTGAGTACGGGCACCAACCGGCTGGTCGGCGTCGCTGAGTTCGGTGCAGCGATGGTGCTATCCCGCGCCAGCGTCCTCGACCTCACCGGCGGCATCGGCTTCACCCGGCAGGCGCCGCGCTTTCGCCTCAGCGTCTCGCTGCCGACACGGTTCTGACCTGGGTCGATGCCGGAGCTGCCGGTATTGTCGACGACGCAGCGGCGGCGCAATCTATGCGCCATACTGGCGCGGCGCCGGCAACGACAACGAACACCGGGAGGGAGGCATTAATCATGGCCACGGCCACGGTCACGCCTGATCCGATCATGCGGATCGCGATGGGGTTCATGGCGGCGAAGCACCTCTTTGTCGCCAGCGCGATCGGCCTGTTCGAGAAGCTCGCGCCGGGGCCGGCCACGGCCGACGAACTGGCCGAACGATGCGGCATTCCCCGGCGCACCATGGCGATCAGCATCGACGCTATGGTCAGCCTCGGCCTCCTCGAGCGCGACGGTGAGCGCTATCGCAACAGCCCGGCGGCGGCGGCTTTCCTGGCCGGAGGCGCCGGACACGATTTGCGGCCGATGCTGCGCTTCTGGGACCGGATCAGCTACCCGACATGGCAGCGTCTCGCGGACGCGGTGCGCACCGGCGCCGGCCAGCGGCAATTCGCCGGGTTCAGCGATGAGGAGCAGCAGATCTTTTCGGCCGGAGTCGAGTCGTTCTCGGCCGGGATGGCGGCCGGCCTTGCCGCCGGGTACGACTTCAGCCGGCATCGCCGGGTGCTCGACGTCGCCGGCGGCACCGGCTCGTTCCTGATCCCGATCCTGCGCCGCTACCCCGACTTGCAAGGGACGCTGTTCGAGCTGCCGGGCGCGTGCGGCGTCGCACGCGAGCGTCTCGCCGGCGAGCCGGAGGGGGCGCGCATCGCAATCGTTGCAGGCGACCTGCTGCGCGACCCACTGCCCGACGGCCACGACGTGATGATTGTCGCCAACACCGTTCACGTGCTGTCGGCGGCACACAACATCGAGATGCTGCGCAAGATGCGGGCGCATGCCGCGGCGGGGACGCGCGGCTTGCTGGTCGATCTGTGGATGGATGCGGCGCACCGCGAGCCGCCCCCGGTGCCGCTGATCTCCGGCGAGTTCCTGATGATTTCCGGCGAGGGCCAGGCCTATGGCGAGGACGACGCCGAGGCTTGGCTGCAGCAAACCGGATGGCGCAAGGTTGAGCGCCGGCCGCTCGGCGGCCTCGCCAGCGTCATCATAGGCGAGGCCGTCTGAGCAGGGCGCGCGACCGCGCCCCTGCCGGCGTCAGCTCCCGCGGAGCCGGAAGCCGGTTCTCAAGTCCCCGCACAGGCCGTGGAACAATGGATCCCGGACTACGCCGGGACGCCACAGTCTTTAATGTGGCAAACTGTGCAGCCGGGACACAACAAGGGGTCCCCGCGACTATCACGACGGGATGGTGGTGCTCGATGCCGTATGCCGCGCCGCTTGAGGAGATGCGCTTTGCGATCGACACGCTAGCCCCGGCCGGCGACGTCGAGCCGGAGCTCGCCGAGGCGATCCTCGGCGAGGCGGCGAAGTTTGCCGCCGGCGAGCTCGATCCGCTGAACCGGCGGGCCGACCGCGTCGGGAGCGTCCTCGAAAACGGCGTCGTGCGCACGCCGCCGGGTTTTCGCGAGGCCTATCGACGTTATGTCGAGGCCGGCTGGATGGGCCTCCACAGCGATCCCGAATACGGCGGCCAGGGCCTGCCCATGTCGTTGGCGGCGGCGGTCGTCGAGATGTGGAACTCGGCCTGCATGAGCTGGGCGTTGTGCCCGCTGTTGAATTTCGGCGCGATCGAGCTTTTGCAGGCGCACGGCACGCCGGAGCAGAAGCGGCTCTATCTGCACAGGCTGGTCTCCGGCGAATGGACCGGCACGATGAACCTGACGGAGCCGCAGGCCGGCTCCGACCTCGGCGCGCTGCGCAGCCGCGCGCGACCGGCGCATGACCCGCGCTGGGGCGAGCACTACCGCATCTCGGGGCAGAAGATCTTCATCACCTACGGCGACCACGATCTCACCGACAACGTCATCCACATGGTGCTGGCGCGCACCCCGAACGCGCCGCCCGGCAGCCGTGGCATCTCGTTGTTTCTGGTGCCGAAATTCCTCCCCGACCATGACGGCAAGCCGGCCGAGCGCAACGACCTGCGGCCGCTGAGCCTGGAGGAGAAGCTCGGCATCCACGCGTCGCCGACCTGCATCATGGCCTACGGCGAGGGAACCGGTGACAGCGAAGGGGGGGCGATCGGCTGGCGGATCGGCGAAGAAAACCGCGGCCTTGAATGCATGTTCACGATGATGAACAGCGAGCGCCTGTTGGTCGGGGTGCAGGGGGTGGCGATCGCCGAGCGCGCCTACCAGCAGGCCTGCGAGTATGCCCGCAGCCGCGTGCAGGGGCAGCCGGCGGGGGTGCCGCGCCGGAGTGCCGATCGCGGCGAGGCGCTGCCGATCATCCACCACCCCGACGTCCGCCGCATGCTGCTGTCGATGCGCGCCGCGACCGCCGCGATGCGGGCGCTGACCATCTTCGCCGCGGCGGCGATCGACGCCAGCCGGCGTACCGCCGACGAAGAGGCGCGCCATCGGGCGCAGCGCCGCGCCGATCTCTTGATCCCGATCGTCAAGGCGTGGTGCACCGATCTCGGGGTCGAGGTGGCCTCGACCGGCATCCAGGTGCATGGCGGCATGGGGTATATCGAGGAGACCGGCGCGGCGCAGTATCTGCGCGACGCGCGCATCGCGCCGATCTACGAGGGCACCAACGGGATACAGGCGAATGACCTGGT
>JBLMXS010000112.1:0-2907 GCA_050257895.1 Thiohalocapsa sp. | reverse complement strand
CGGCCTCCTCTTGCCGATCTGGCGCCGCCTGCCGGATGAAGGTTCCTGCCGTGTCTATCGGCTCCAGGCCGACGACGGCGAGCGCATCATCGGCCGCCTCGTGTCGCCGGCCTGGGTCGCGGAAATTGCCCATGAAGCGCCGGCCCTGTCGCCGGCCGACGCCTGGGCAGCGCTCATCGACGGCAAGACCGTGCTCGACCTCGCCGACGGGCTGCGCCTGCGCCGCGTCACGGCAATGGGCGAATACCGGATCGAGCTCTCCGGCTTCACCGACGGCATGGTCGATCGTTTAAAGGCGACGGGCCTCGTCTCGGAAATCGTCTCCTGGCGGCTGCGCCTGTTCGTGCCGACCGGCGCCGGCTGCGCGGCGATCCTCGCCACCCTCTTCGACCGCTATCCGCTCGTCCGCGCCGCAACCCGAACCGCGGCGTGACGCGGAGGCCGTCATGTCCGGGCCAGCCGCCGAGCTGGCATGCCGCCTCGCGCGCGATGCCGAGGCGGTGTGCCGTCATTACCTCTCCCGCGGTCGCCGCAACGGCCGCTATTGGATCGTCGGCGATGCGATGAACACGCCGGGGCGCAGCCTCTATGTCCGGCTCGACGGTCCGGACAGCGGCCCCGGCGCTGCCGGCAAGTTCACCGATGCCGCGACCGGGGAGCACGGCGATCTCCTCGACCTGATCGCCCGCAACCGCAACCTCAGCCGCTTGTCGGACATCCTCGACGAAGCCCGCAACTTCCTGTCGCTCCCGCGGCAGGTGAACAATGCGGCCGATCATCGAGCCGTTGCTGAGCGTCGATCATCGGGGGACTCCTCAGCGGGAAGCTTGGCTGCACGGCGCCTGTTTCGCGCCGGGCGGAAGGTCACCGGTACCCTCGCGGAGGCCTATCTGCGGGCTCGCGGCATCACCGGTATCGTCGATTGGCCGAGCCTGCGCTTCCATCCGCGGGTCTACTATCGCGCGCACGCCGATGCATCACGCGAGGCATGGCCGGCCCTCCTTGCGGCCGTGACCGATCACGACGGGAACATCACCGGGGTTCAACGCACCTGGCTCGATCCCGTGCACCGCACGAAGGCGCCGCTCGCCGAGCCACGGCGCGCGTTGGGACATCTCCTCGGCAACGGCGTCCGCTTCGGCGCTTCCGATCAGCCTGCCCTGGCGGAGGCCGGGGTCCTCGCCGCCGGCGAAGGCATCGAGACGATGCTCGCGCTGAAATCGGTGCTGCCGGAGCTGCCGATGATCGCTGCGCTGTCGGCCAACCATCTCGCCGCGCTTGAATTCCCGGCCGCGCTGCGCCGGCTCTATGTCGCGCGCGATAACGATGCCGCCGGTCTCCTGGCGGCGGCGCAGTTGCACGACCGCGGAACACTGGCCGGCATCGAGGTTCGCGACCTCGTGCCGATGTACGGCGACTTCAACATCGACCTGTGGCGGCTCGGCGCGACCGCCCTCCTCCACACCGTCGCCGATCAACTCCTCCCGCCCGATCGCGTCCGGTTTATCGTCCGGGTCGCCGATCGCGGCGATCCGGGCGACGCTTGACGCAGCTGCCGCCGGCCTCTCGGCCTGAAAGGAGTGATCGCCTCAGCCGGGTCCGGGCCGTTCCGCCGGAAGGGGCCGCGCCGGCGGCCTTCCCGAGCGGGCGATCTGCCGAACCCGGTTCCGGCCGGCAATGGCGTCCGGGCGGCTATTTTCCGCCGCCGCGCGGGCCGCGCGGCTTCGCAGCGCGAAACAAAATAGCCGCCCCTCCGCCATCCTCCGCTGCGCTCCGGCCCGCTTCTACGCCGCGGGTGCAGGCCGGAACCGGCTTCGGCCCGGGATCGCCCGTGAAGGCCGCGATCGGCGCGGCTTCCGGCAGAAAGGCACCCGGCTATGAGCTTCGGCGATACCCTCAACTTCGCATCCGAGACCCTAACCGACAGCGAGCAGCACACCGCCTCCCCGACCGCCCACCTCCTCGACGAACTCGCTCTTTACGGCTACCGCCCCGGCGGTGATGAGCCCGATCCGCGCCCGCTGCCGGAGCCGGAGGTCGCGCGATCGCAGCTCGCCGCGATGTTCGATGCGTTCGCCACGATGCTCGCCGACACGCGGCTCGAAGACGACCTCGCCGATCTCCTGTGGTCCCTCGCCAACATCTTCCACCGCCGCATCGACCACATCGAGCGTGGCCTCGACGACAACGAGCAGGCGCAGCGCCGCAGCCAAGCCGAACAGAACGGCTCCGAGGTCAAGTCGGTCGAGCTCGAAGCGCTGATCTGCCAAGGGCAGCGCCTCATCGAGCGGCGCAACGCCTTCGAGTTCTTCCGCGACCACGCCGCCGAGCTCTTCGAGGTCGCGACCGGCTCCGCCTGGCGGCCGCGCTCCGGATCGTTCGTCAATCACCGCGCCCTGACCGCCGCGATGATCGACAGCCGCGATTTCATCGCCGCCCGCCGCCGCGCCAAGACCGAGCTGCTCGTTCCCGGCGGCACCCGCATCGCCTTCACCGGCGGCATCGACTGCAACGACCATCAGCGCATCTGGGCCGCGCTCGACAAGGTCCGCGTCAAATATCCGGACATGGTACTTCTGCATGGCGGCGCGCCGCGCGGCGCCGAGCGCATTGCCGCCTGCTGGGCCGACAGCCGCAAGGTCGCGCAGATTGTCTTCAAGCCCGACTGGACCCGCCACCGAAAGGCCGCGCCATTCAAGCGCAACGACCAGATGCTCGAAACCCTTCCCGCCGGCGTCATCGCCTTCCCCGGCTCCGGCATCTCCGCCAACCTCGCCGACAAGGCGCGGAAGCTGGGTATTCCGGTTTGGCGATTCTCCGACGAGGGCGCCGCTTAGGCGCCCTTCTTCGCGAGATTTTGCACACCAGCTGCGGGGTCGTTGCCGATTGCTGCCGCCCCGGGAAGCG
>JBLMXS010000111.1:0-2926 GCA_050257895.1 Thiohalocapsa sp. | reverse complement strand
AGCACCCCATGCTGATGCGCTACCAGGCTGCGCTACGCTCCGACCGGACGCCCTTGGCCGGCTCCATCATATCGGCGCCGCCGGCCCGGCGCAACGCATCGCGGGAGGGGCCGGCCGCTTGCTTTTTTGCATGACGTGGCGGCGACGGGCTGCGAGTGTGGGGCTTGGTCCACACACGGAGACCCGCCATGCTGTCGTCGCCCCCGCTCGTCCCGCTCGCACCCGGGCTCAGCGCCACCGGCAAGCTCGATGCGACCGACATCGACGCGCTTGCCGCGGCCGGCGTCAAGACCATCATCAACAACCGGCCCGACGGCGAAGACCCGGGCCAGCTGCCGGCGGACGAAGCGCGCCGCCTCGCCGCCGCGCACGGCATCGCCTACCATCACATCCCGGTGACCGCCGCCACATTGTCGCGCAGCGACGTCGACGCGTTCGCGGCGGCGCTGCGGTCGGCGCCGCAGCCGGTCGTCGCGCATTGCCGCAGCGGCACCCGCTCGACCCTGCTGTGGGCGCTGGCGCGGCTGCGCGAGGGGGCGGAGCCGCAGGCCCTCGTCGCCGAGGCGGCCCGCCGCGGCATCGACATCGCCGCCCTGCCGGCAATCGCCGCCCGCCTCGGCTAACTCAGCTGCGCCAGCGCAGCGTGCGCGGCCTGACCGGGTTGGCGAAGTCGCGGTTCTCGGCGCGGGCGCGGCGGTATTCCTCTTTCAGACGGTAGTACCAACGGGCCTGCGTGTCGGCGTCGTCGATCAGCGCCAGCACCGGCTGGAAGCGCAGCCCGTCTTGCTGACGCCGCATGATCTCGCGATCCTGGCGCAGGAAGGCGCGCACATAGGGGCGCAGCAGCGGCCTCAACAGGCTGAGCCACGGCGCGTTCCAGTAGATGCAGTGGCTGACCCGGGTGGTCTCGGCGTCTACCGGCGTCAGCGCCGTCAGGTTGGCGACGGCGAAACGGCCGGCCTCGGTCGCCTCGATGCGCACGCTGGGCAGGCGGAACGCGATCTCGGTCGCCGGGGCCCCGCCGAGCAGCCGGTAGGCCCGCGAATTGCTCGACGGCGCGTGCCGCAGCATCGTGAAGCCCCACGGGGACGGCGCGAACGCCTTGGCCTTTTCATGGATCGAGCGGCGCGAACGCCACCACCAGGCGCTGTGCACGAACGGCCCGTGCGCCGGATCCATCAGGCCAACGACGGCATGGTCGATCGCTGCGGGAAACAGCATCGTCTCGACGAGGTCGGGCGCCGCCGCGGCGGGGAACCCGGCCAGCAGGGGGATCTCGGGCGCCCCCAAAGCCCCCTGGGGATCCGCGCCGAAGAACACCCAGATATTGCCCTGCACCTCGCGCACCGCATAGCGCGGCACCGCCAGCGGCCGCAGGTCGAGCACTTGCCCCGGGGCCAGCGAGGGGACATGAGTGCAGGCGCCGTCGCCCGCGAAGCGCCAGCCGTGGTAGCAGCATTCGATCTCGCTGCCGTCGAAACGGCCCGCCGACAAAGGCATGCCGCGATGCGGGCAGATGTCGCGCAAGGCGAAGCAGGCGCCGTCATGCCCACGCGCCAGCAGCACCGGCTCGCCGAGCATCACGAGCCCGCGCATCGCCCCCGGCCGCAGCGCGCGGCTCGGCATCGCGTAATACCAGGCCTCGCGCAATGGCGCCTCTCGGGGCGCCTCTGCGGGCGCCTCACTCTCGTCCACAACCGTCTCCCGCCGCGGGCGCCGCTCCGGGCTATCCTCTGGCCGCGCCAGCAGCTATTTTCGCAGCAATCATCACAGTGTCGCGAAATTCGCCGACAATTTCAGCCGTGCTGCGCATCGTCAGACATCCCGGTTCCGGATCGAGCCACCCGCGCGGCGCGGTGCTGGCGCTCGGCAATTTCGACGGGCTGCACAAGGGCCACGCCGCCCTGATCGGGTTGGCGCACGACCGCGCCCGCAGCACCGGCGTGCCGGCGGCGGTGCTGACCTTCGAGCCGCATCCGCGCACCTTGTTCATGCCGGAGGGCGAGCCGTTCCGGCTGACGCCGTTCCGCGTCAAGCAGCGCGAGATCGCGCGGCTCGATGTCGACCTCTTGTTCGTGCAGCAATTCGACCATGCCTTCGCGAAGAAGAGCGCCGAATCGTTCATCGACGATATCCTGGTCGGCGCGATCGGCCTGACCCACATCGTCGTCGGGCATGATTGCACCTTCGGCAACCACCGCCGTGGCACGCCCGCGATGCTGCGCGAGGCGGGGGCGGTGCACGGCTTCGGGGTCACCGTCGTCGAGCCGGTGCACAGCCCCGGCGCGCCGGCCTATTCCTCGACCCATATCCGCCAGCTGTTGCGCGCCGGGCGGCCGCGCGACGCGGCGACCCAGCTCGGCCGTTTCTGGGAGATCGACGGCCGCGTCAGGGTCGGCGACCGGCTCGGCCGCACAATCGGCTTCCCGACCGCCAATCTCGGATTGGGCGAGTATCTGCGCCCGGCCCTCGGGGTCTATGCGGTGCGGATCAGCGGCGACGGGCCGGACGATCCGTTTGCCGGGCGGACCATCGACGGCGTCGCCAATCTCGGCCTCCGCCCGACCGTCGGGGGCCTCGAACCGCGGCTCGAAGCGCATTTGTTCGATACCGACACCGACCTCTACGGCCGCCACCTGCGCATCTCGCTGGTCGAGTTCATCCGCCCCGAACAGAAATTCGCCGGCCTCGACGCCCTCAAAGCCCAGATCGCCGCCGACGCCGCCCAGGCACGCGCGATTCTGGCGGAGGTTTCCGACTAGGACGTGTACCTCACAATATCGACGTGCTTAAGGGTCGCGGCTTGGGTTGCCTTCCTCGATGACCTCGTCGGCGCGCGCCAGTATTTCCGGCGGAAAGGCGAAGCCGATGGCCTTGGCGGCGTTCTGGTTGAGCGTCAACCTGAACCGGGTGGACTGATAGATCG
>JBLMXS010000110.1:0-3755 GCA_050257895.1 Thiohalocapsa sp. | reverse complement strand
CCGCCGGCAGCGGCGCCGGTCGCGAGCGATCGAGGCGAAGCGATGCGAGTGGTGCTGGCACAACCGAGGGGCTTTTGCGCCGGGGTCGAACGGGCGATCGAGATCGTCGAGCGCGCGCTCGACAAATACGGCCCGCCGATCTACGTGCGGCCCGAGATCGTTCACAATCGGCACGTCGTCGAGCGGCTGCGCGCCAAGGGGGCGCGGTTCGTCGACGAGATCGACGAGGTGCCGCCCGGGGCGGTGACGATCTTCAGCGCCCACGGCGTCGCCAGCGAGATCGAGCGGCGCGCCGGCGAGCGCGGCCTGCCGGTGATCGACGCGACCTGCCCGCTCGTCTCCAAGGTGCACATCGAAGGCCAGCGCTATGCCAACCAGGGGCGCGAGATCATCCTGATCGGGCATGCCGGCCACCCCGAGATCGAGGGCACGATGGGTCGCATCACCGGCCGCGTGCATCTGATCTCGCAGCCCGAGGAAGTGGCGCGGCTCAACGTCGCCGACCCCGACAAGCTGGCATTCATCACCCAGACGACGCTCTCCGTCGACGACACGCGCGCGGTGATCGAGGCATTGAAGGCGCGCTTCCCGTCGATCGTCGGCCCCGACACCAAGGACATCTGCTACGCGACGCAGAACCGCCAGCGGGCGGCGCGGGAACTGGCGAAGATCGTCGACGTTGTTCTCGTTGTAGGCGCGCCGAATAGCTCGAACTCGAACCGGCTGCGCGAAATCGCGGCGGAATGCGGCGTGCCCAGCTACCTGATCGAAGACGCGCGGGCGCTCGACCCGGCTTGGCTCAAGGGCGCCTCTTCGGTCGGCATCACCGCCGGCGCCTCCGCCCCCGATACGCTGGTCGAGGAACTGGTCGCCCGGCTGCAGGAGATGACCGAGACCGAGGTCGAGGTGCTGCCCGGTGTCACCGAGAATGTCCGCTTCCGCATCCCGAGCCAGCTCGCCGACCGCCCCGCCCGCGCCTGACACGCCTCCCCTGCCTTTTGCCGAGGATTAGCCGTGGCCATTCCGCTGCACCAGAAGATTCGCGTCGGCGCGTATGTGATGGGCCGCCATCTGCGCGGCGTCCGGCGCTACCCGCTCGTCCTGATGTTGGAGCCGCTGTTCCGCTGCAACCTGGCCTGCGCCGGCTGCGGCAAGATCGATTATCCCGACACGATCCTGAACCAGCGGCTCAGCGTTGCGGAATGCCTCGAAGCGGTCGACGAATGCGGTGCGCCGATTGTCGTCGTCGCCGGCGGCGAGCCGTTGCTGCACCGTGACATCGACGCGATCGTCCGCGGCATCATCGACCGCAAGAAATTCGTCTATCTGTGCACCAATGCGCTGCTGCTCGACAAGAAGATCGACCAGTTCACCCCGAACCCGTTCTTCGCCTGGACGATCCATCTCGACGGCGACCGCGACGACCACGATCGCTCGGTGTGCCAGGCGGGGGTCTATGACCGCGCGATCGAGGCGCTCCGCCTCGCCAAGTCACGCGGTTTCCGCGTCAACATCAACGCGACATTGTTCGACACCGCCGACCCCGACCGCGTCGCCGGCTTTTTCGACACGGTGAGCGAACTCGGCATCGACGGCATCACCGTCTCCCCTGGCTACGCCTACGAGCGCACCCCCGACCAGGCGCATTTCCTCAATCGGCGCCGCACCAAGGAGCTGTTTCGCGACATCTTCCGGCGCGACCCCAAAGCCCGCGGCGGCCCCGGCGGCAAGTCGTGGTCATTCAACCAGTCGGGGCTGTTTCTCGATTTTCTCGCCGGCAACCAGTCCTATCACTGCACCCCGTGGGGCAATCCCTGCCGCAACTATTTCGGCTGGCAGCGCCCCTGCTATCTGCTCGGCGAAGGCTACGCCAAGACCTTCAAGGAGCTGATGGAGGAGACCGACTGGGACTCCTACGGCACCGGCAATTACGAGAAATGCGCCGACTGCATGGTGCATAGCGGCTACGAGGCGACCGCGGTCGTCGATTCGGTGCAGCATCCGCTCAAGGCGGCGATGGTGGCGCTGCGCGGCGTGCGCACCGATGGCGAGATGGCTCCCGAGATCCCGCTCGACCGGCAGCGGCCGGCGGAATACGTCTTCTCACGCCATGTCGAGGAGGCAGTGGAGCGCCTCGGGGAGCGCCGGGTGGAGCGACTCGGGCAGGGCCTTGGGGAGGAGCTAGGCGGCAAACGCGCCGCGAAGCGCGCGCGCCGGGTCGGCTAGGGCGGTCAGTGCCTGACGCGTCTCGCGCGCCAGGCCGAACAACGCCGCAATCTGCCGCGGCCGCCGGATGACATCGCACAACACCTGAAAAAATGCCGGCGTGCCGTCCTCGGCGAGCGGGATCAGCGCCGCCGGCGGCAGTTGCCGGGTCGCCGGGTCGGCGATCGTCCGCAGCACGATAAAGGGGATGCCGGCGGCTTCGGCGGTGCCGGCGACAATCGCGCTTTCGAGATCGACGGCGAGCGCCCCGGTGTCGAGCCAGGCCTGGTTTTTGTGTTCTTCGCTGGCCAGGATGTCGCGGGCGCCGAGCACCGGGCCCTGGACGGCGCCCATGCGTTCCGCCAATGCCGCGACCTCCCGCTGAAATGGCTGCTCGGGGCGCCAACGCACATCGGCGCCGATGACGTCCGCCGAGAGAATCACGTCGCCTGGCCGCAGGTGCGGCGCCAGACCGCCGGCGATGCCGAAGCTGACGAGGCATTTGGCATGCCGAGCGGCATGCTCGACCAGGCTCGCCGTACGCCGCGTGTCGCCGCCGCCGACGATGACCTGGAACCCGGCGGCGCGCGCGATCCGGGCCTCCGCGGCTAGCCCGGAGGTGCACAGCACCGGTGTCAATGTGCGCATTGCGCAGCTCCCCTCCGCTGCGAGATGCAGGATCGTAAGCGGGAAATGACGCCCCCGTCGATAGCGCATCCCCACGGACGGGCGCGTCCCTCGACAGGGTCCGGCGGGCATGAGACCCGCCGCGCGGCCGCATCCCTACGCGAGGCAGACCGCGATGGCCAGCGAAAAAAAGCCGCATGAGCGGCGGCGCCGGGAACTTTGCGGGCGGTGTGGCGGATCGGCCAGCGGCGATCCGCAAGCCCTTCCAGGCGCTCAGAGCCCAAACGTAACCTGCCGCGAATTGGCGCGCGACAGGCGTCGGTAGCGGGCCAGCGCCCATAACGGGAAGAACGCGCGGTAGCCGTGGTAGCGCAGGTAGAACACACGCGGGAAGCCGACCGCGGTGAACCACGGCTCCTGCCAAGTGCCGGAATCGTCCTGGGTTGCCAGCAGATAGGCGATGCCGCGCCGCACCGCCGGATTGTCGACCTCGCCCGCCGCCATCAGCCCGAGCAATGCCCAGGCAGTCTGCGAGGCGGTACTGTAGGGGGCCTCGCCATGCGGCATGTCGGGCCAGTAACTCTCGCCGTTTTCGCCCCAGCCGCCATCGTCGCGCTGCTTGTCGACAAGCCAGCTGACCGCACGGCGGATCTCCGGGGCCGCCCCGTCAACGCCAGCCGCGTTGAGCCCGGCCAGCACCGACCAGGTGCCGTATATGTAATTGGTGCCCCAGCGCCCGAACCAGCTGCCGTCGGCTTCCTGCTCGCGGCGCAGATAGGCGATGCCGGCCTGCAGCGCCGGGTGGTCGGGCGGCAGGCCGCGCTGCGCCAGAAAGCCGACGCAGCGGGCGCTAACATCGGCGCTGGGCGGGTCGAGCAGCGCGCCGTGATCGGCAAACGGGATATGGTTCAGGTGGTAATGCG
>JBLMXS010000109.1:0-5018 GCA_050257895.1 Thiohalocapsa sp. | reverse complement strand
CGGCGTACAGACCGCCGCGCGCTCCGGGATGTGGCTTTGCCGCGCCTCGATGCGGCTGAGCGCATCGAGGCCGAGCCGCGCCCCGAGCCGGTCGAGCAGCGGCGCAACATTGTCCCATTGCGGCTCGTGAGCACATAATGCCCCTCTCCCGCAATGCGGGAGTGGGCGGGGCCCATCGCGCAGCGATGGGAGGGTGAGGGTGCAACCGGCAAGCGCTCTGGAATCCGCCGCCTCACCCCTGCCCTCTCCACCGGTGGGGGAGAGGGAGTTCTGTCGCGGCCGCGGCAGAGAGATCTGCTCCGGCGGCAATTCCTCGACCGTGAACACGGCGAGGATCATGTCCTCGACGCCGAAGCCGGGATCGATGCTTTCCAGCTTTGCCGCCAGCAGCGCGGCGAGGTGGCGCGCATCGCGGGTCGGCCGGGCGGTGCCAAGCCGGATGTGCTCGACGCGGCCGTCGACGCGGTTGAAGGCGAGGTCGAGGCGGCGTGCGCCGGTGCCCTCGCGCGCCAGCCGTCCCACCAAATCCTGCGTCAGACGCCCGGTGGCCAACGCCAGATCGGCGGGATCGGCGATCGGCTCGGCGAAGCTGAGGCGCACCCGCCGCACCGGCGTCTCGCCGAGCGGCGACAGCGGCTCCGGCGCCTCGTCCAGCGCCTGGTCGAGCCGGCACGCCACCGTCTCGCCGAAGCGCCGCGCCAGCGCGTCGCGCGGAATCGCTTAAAGGTCGCCCACCTGCCGCAGCCCGACCCGCCGCAGCCCTGCTGCGAGCGCCGGGTCGAGGCGCAGCGCCTCGACCGGCAACGGCGCCAGCGCGGTTCGCTCGTCGGCGGGCGACGGCAGGACCGGCAGGCCGTCCGGCGCGGCAAACCGCGCCAGCGCCCAGGCGGCGCCGATCGTGCCAGCGATCGCGATGCGATGGGCGATCTGCCGGCGGCGCAGCCGCGCTGCCAGATCCTCGACGAGCTGCGCCTCGCCGCCCCACAGATGCGCCGCGCCGGTGATCTCGATCTTGATGCCGTCGCTGTCATCCGGGGCGGTCCACGGGCTGTAGCGCTGGCACCATTCGGCCAGCCGGGTGAGCGCCGCGCTGTCCGCCTCGGGCTCGGCCGGCATCGTCCTCAGACTGGGCAAAAACGACAAGGCGTCGGCGAGCGGCATGCCGGGCATGATCCCGGCCGTCGCCGCCGCCCCATTGACCGCAGCAATCAGCCGCCGATTGCCGGTCTCGTTGACCGTCGCGAACGCCACTTCATCAGCCGGCTCGTCAGCCGGCGCGGCGCCAGCCGTCGGTGTTCCATTGGCGCTGGGCGTAACGCGTATCCGGCCGAGGCGCCGCAGCCGATCGATCGGCCAGTCCGGCAGATAGAGATACAAAACCCGTCGCATCGGCGACCTCCACATCCCCCTCCACATCCCCCTCCACATCCCATTGCGCCGGCACCCCGCCGCGCACCCGCAGCAGCTCGATCCGCCAGCGCGGCCGCCCAATCCCCAACCCGAGTCCCCGCCGCGCCGATGGCAATGCCGCGATGCGCCAGCGGGTCACGGCGGCGCTCGGACGCTGGCGTTCGGCCGCGGCGAGGGCGGCGTCAGGCCAGCGGCGCAGCAACAAGGCGGTGACGCCGGAACGCTCGGCGGCCAATTGCAGGCGGCGGCCGGCGACCATCGGCAATCGGCCGACCTCGCCGACGACGGCGGCGAGCGCTGGTGTGCGCAACCCCTCCTCGACCGCCCACAGGAGGTCGGCGTCGCGGCGGGCCTCGACCAGCACCAGGCGGGCCGGGTCGAGACCATGGGCGGGCAATCCCGCGCCGTAGAGATCGCAGCGCCCGAGACACCACAGCACCGGCGCCCTTCCACTGCCGCCACTGCCGCCACTGCCGCCCAGCCGGGCCAGGATGCCGGCGATGAAGCCGGCCGCGGCGGCGCCGTCCTCTTCGTCGCCGCCAGCGCCCAAGATCTCGTGGACGGCGCCGAGCGCGAGCCCGCCTCCCGGCAACGCTCCATCGATCGCCGTCACCCCGAACGGCAAGACGCCATGCCGCGGCCGGCCTTCGATCTGGCGGATGCGCTCGCGCAGCCTGTTGACGACGCTGAGAGCAGGATGGGACATGACTCCGGGAACATCGTGGCAGGATCTGTTGTTCATTTTTTGTTCTTATAATGGCCGGTTGTCAAGCTCCTGCCGTTTGACCGAAGATAGGCGATGCCTGCCATTTCCCCTCCCACTCGCTCGGCAGGCGAGAGCGATACCGGCGCCGGCAAGCGATAGGACTGCGATGCGCTCTCCCAATTATTACGCCGCCCCCGGGTTCGAGCGGGCCGGGCTGCGGCGGCGCGAGGCGGAGTGGATCCGCGAGCGGCTGCTCGATCCGCAGAGCCTCTTCATCCCGGTGTGGCGCTCGCAGAACCTGGTCATCGAGATCGATGACGGCGAGCCGCGCGCCGCGGTGCTGACGCTCGACGCGGTCGGCGGGCTGCTCGGCGGGCTGTCGCACGACATCGTCGAGGAGCGGCTGCACCATGGGCACTTCGTCTTTCTCGGGATGATTGACGAGCGGGCGCATTTCGCGCTCGATGTCTCGGCGCAGGAGGCGCCGCTCGACATGGTCCGTTCGCCGGCCCTGGCGGCCGCCGGCATCGCAGACGCCGGCGTGCGCTTTGCCGATCTGCGCCAGCTTGCCGGTCGGCTCGACCGCCGCGAGGGGGCTCTCTTGGCGCTGGCGCGGGCGATGATGTTCTGGCATTCGCGGCACCGTTTTTGCGGCGTCTGCGGCAGCCCGACGAAAAGCGAGGAAGCCGGACACATGCGCCGCTGCAGCGACGCCGCCTGCAAGACGATGCACTTCCCGCGCACCGATCCGGCCGTGATCATGCTGGTGACCGACGGCGACCGGGCGCTCTTGGGGCGCAACAAGAACTTCGTCGGCGGCATGTATTCGACGCTCGCCGGGTTTGTCGAGCCGGGCGAGAGCCTCGAAGACGCGGTGGCGCGCGAGGTGCGCGAGGAGACCGCGATCGAGGTCGGCACGGTGCACTACCACTCCTCGCAGCCCTGGCCGTTCCCGGCCAATATCATGCTCGGCTTCTACGCCGAGGCGACCTCGAGCGAGATCACCGTCGATGAGAGCGAGCTCGAGGACGCGCGCTGGTTCGAGCGCGACTGGCTCAGATCGCATGTCGACGACGACAGTTTCCGCCTGCCGCGCCGCGACTCGATCGCCCGCCGCCTGATCGGCGACTGGCTGGCCGAAAAGTAGAGGCCGCCGTCGGAGCGCGGGCGTCTCGCACGCATGCGGCCGAGACGGCCGCGGGCAGCAAGTCACGTCGCTGTTCACCGCCCCTCACCCGCATTCCCGGCGCAAGCCGGGATCCATTTCTTAACCGCTCGGACTGCGGCACCACGGGCCTCGGCTTTCTCCGGGGATGCGGTAGGTGGACTCGCGACAAGCGCGCAACGAGATGCGCATGCCGGCGGGTTTTCAACCCGTTCTCCGCTGTTCCGCCGGCGCGACAATCCGCTACACTGCGGCTGTCTTAAGAACGGCCGCAAAGCCCCGCAGGAGTAAGAGCATGCAGGCGGATTATGTCATCGTCGGCGCCGGGTCGGCCGGCTGCGTCCTCGCCAACCGGCTGACCGAAGACCCGGCGACGCGGGTCATCCTGATCGAGGCGGGCGGGCGCGATTGGAACCCGCTAATCCACATCCCGGCCGGCTTTATGAAGATGCTCGACCACAAGACGCTGACGTGGGGGTTCCGGGCCGAGGCGGTCGACGGGCGGCAGATCATCTACCCGCGCGGCCGGGTGCTCGGCGGCTCGTCGTCGATCAACGGCCTGATCTACATCCGCGGCCAGCCCGAGGATTACGACCACTGGGCACAGCTCGGCAACCGCGGCTGGTCGTGGGACGACTGTCTGCCGTTCTTCAAGAAGGCCGAGCGCTGGAGCGGCCAGGCCGACGAGGTGCACGGCAAGGAGGGCTATCTCTTCACCTCGGCGATGGACCGCCCGCCGATCTGCGCCAAGGTAATCGAGGCCGGGATCGAGCTAGGGCTGGAATACCGCGAGGACGTCAACGACCTGCCGCCCGGCGCGCCCGACAGCATCGGCTGGTGCCAGCAGACCCGCGGCGGCCGCCGCCGCGCCTCGACCGCGCGCAGCTATCTGCGGCCGGCGCTGAAGCGCCCCAACCTGCAGCTCGTCACCAAGGCCTTGGTGCATCGCGTGATTTTCGACGGCAAGCGCGCCGTCGGCGTCGAGTTCTCGCGCGGCGGCCCAGCGGGAAATGGAGTCGAGCGGGCCGAGGCGCTGGCCGAGGTGATCCTGTCGGCGGGGGCGATCGGCTCGCCGCATATCCTGCAATTGTCGGGGGTCGGCGACCCGGCGCATCTGGGCCGCATCGGCGTACCGGTGGTGCACGAATTGCCCGGCGTCGGCAAGAACATGCAGGACCATTACGTCGTCCGCATGACCTATCCGATCCACGGCATGGCGACCGCCAACGAGAAGGCGCGCGGCCTGCCGCTGGCCGGCGAGGTGCTGCGCTACCTCGTCACCGGCAAGGGGATGCTGACCTACAGCGCCTCCCTGATCGCCGCCTCGGTCAAGGTGTTGCCGGAATCGGCGACGCCCGACGTGCAGATCTCGTTCGCGCCCGGCAGCTTCAAGGACGGCCAGATCGGGGAACTCGAGGAGGAGCCGGGGCTGACCGGCGGCCCGTGGCAGATGCGGCCCTTGTCGCGCGGCCTTGTCGAGGCGCAGTCGAGCCGGCCCGGCGACCCGCCGCTGATCAACCCGCGCTACCTCAGCGAGGAGAGCGACCGCCGCGCCATCGTCGGCGGCCTCCAATTCGCCCGCCGGCTGTTCAATGCGCCGGCGCTCAAGCCGTATGTCGGCGAGGAGCGGCTGCCGGGTGCGCAGGTGCAGAGCGACGACGAGTTGCTCGATTACGCCAAGCGCAACGGCAACACCGTCTACCACGCCAGCTGTACCTGCATGATGGGGCCGCAGCA
>JBLMXS010000108.1:0-2835 GCA_050257895.1 Thiohalocapsa sp. | reverse complement strand
GACCGCGCGCGGCCGCGCCTATGGCCCGGTGCGGCTCTGGGGCTCGGTCGCCTTCATCGCCGGCAGCTTCGCCGCCGGCATTGCCATGGACCTGATGCCGGCGCGCGACCTCATCTGGATGCTGGTCGCCGCAACCGGCGCGGTCGCGCTCGCCAGCCTCGCGTTGCTGCCGGTCTCGACGGCAGCGCGCGTGTCGGAGACGCCGCCGCCTGCGCGCGGCGGCATGCTGCGCGACCGCGGCTTCCTCGCCGTGCTGGCGGCGGCGAGCCTGATCCAGGCCAGCCACGCCGTTTATTACGGCTTCTCGTCATTGCAATGGCACGCCGACGGTCTCGACGGCGGCAGCATCGCTTCGCTGTGGGCGCTCGGCGTCCTCGCCGAGATCGTGCTGTTCGCGTTTTCGGCACGGCTGAAGGTGTCGTCGACGGGGCTCTTGACGATCGGCGCCGCCGGCGCGCTGCTGCGCTGGAGCGCAATGGCATTCGATCCGCCGGTCGCGCTGCTGCCGTTCCTGCAAATCCTGCATGCGTTGTCGTACGGCGCCACGCATCTCGGCGCGCTCACTTACGTGGCGCGGCACGCACCGGCAGGGCAGGCGGCGAGGGCGCAAGGCTATCTCGCCATCGCACTCAGTGCGGCGATGGCGCTGGCGAGCGCGATGTCGGGCCTGCTCTATGCCAATTGCGGCGTGGCGAGCTACGCCGCGATGGCGCTAGCGGCGATCGCTGGCGGAATATGCAGTCGTGTAGCGAGCCGTGCGGGTGCGGTAGCGCTCGTGCCGCGTTGAGCGCGCGTGATACGTGCGCGCCCCGCCGTCGCAGGTCGCGACCACGCCGCGCAGGTCACCGCCCTGCATGTAGATCATCCGCCGCGTCAGGCCGCCGTGCCGGTTGATCCAGCGCCGCACCGAGTTCGGATAGATCTTCCACAGCGCTTGCGTGCCGAGCGGGCTCGTCACCGGACGGCCGTTGTCGTCGGGCATCCAGGCAGCATGGAAGCCGAAGCGCGCGCGCGACGTGGCGCAGATGCGATTGTGCGGGATGATGCCGAGCAGCAGCGTGCAGGCGGACAGGCAGTTGCCGTCGACGACGACACGTTCGCCGGACGAGCGCAGCAAGGCGTAGGTTTGCAAATAATGGCCGATCTGGCCGCCGCGATCTTCCGAGATCCGCATCGTCGCGGACGCCGGCACGACGGCGGACGCCGACATCGCGATGCAGAGCAGCAGCAGGCTCCCGAAACGCATGACCCCCGTCCCCTCAGGACCGCCATCGGCGGTTGTCATTTGATCAGAAGTCTAGGACGATCGGGGCGCGGTGGAAAGCTTTGGTTAACCAGAAAATCGCGCACGTTTGGTGAACAAAGCCCGGCTTTTACATTAAATTTTATCGGCCGCGACGGGTTCCCGCCGTGCAAATTGTGGCGCTGTGGCGCGCTGCCGTCGCGCAGGGCAAATTGCTCGCGCATCTGCTCATGCCGCATGCATGTGCGCTACGCAAGACGCCGCGTATCGACCGACTCATCCTCGACGCCGCCCGCAGCGACCGCGTCGGCTGCTTGCGTGCACTCGTCGGCGAGACGAACGAGTTCCTCCGCCTTGTCCTCGCTCCACGTCTGCTCGGCGATGTGCCGATACAGACGGGCGTGGGCGCGCAGCCGCTCAGCGAGATATTTCGAGTTGGGCACGGGTCGGGTCCACAGTTGCACCTGATAATCCGTGCACGCGATCCGTCGATGCCGCCTTGATACGTATCAATCGGGTTGATTTGCGGCCGGCGGCTCAACCCCAGAGCGCGGGCGAGGGCGGCATGACCCGGCTGCCCTCGTAAACGAGCGCGTCCGGCCGGTCGCTGGCGAGCAGCAGCGGGCCGTCGAGATCGACGACGTCGGCGCGTTGCGCGACCAAAAGCGCCGGCGCCATCGACAGCGAGGTCGCCACCATGCAGCCGACCATCAGTTTGAGGCCCAGCCGCTCGGCCTCGGCCGCCATCGCCAGCGCCTCGGTCAGGCCGCCAGCCTTGTCGAGTTTGACGTTGACGGCGTCGTATGTGCCGGCGAGCGCGGCCAGCGAGGCGCGGTCGTGGGCGGATTCGTCGGCGCAGACGGGGATCGGCCGGGCGATGCGCCCAAGCAGGCTGTCGCCGCCGGCGGGCAGAGGCTGCTCAACCAGGGTCACCCCGGCCGCGGCGCAAGCGTCGAGATTGGCCTCGAGATTGCGCTCATCCCAGCCCTCGTTGGCGTCGACGATCAGCGCCGCCTCGGGCGCGGCGTGGCGCACCGCGGCGATGCGGGCCGGGTCGCCGTCGCGGCCGAGCTTGACCTTGAGCAGGGGGCGGTCGGCCGCCGCCTCGGCGGCGCGCGCCATATCGTCCGGGCTGCCGATCGAGAGGGTGTAGGCGGTGGTCACGGGGCTCGGCGCCGGCAGGCCCGCCAGGTCGTAGGCGCGGCGGCCGCTGAGCTTGGCCTCGAGATCCCAGAAGGCGCAGTCGAGCGCGTTGCGCGCCGCGCCCGGTGGCATCGCCGCCTGCAGTCTGAGGCGGTCGAGCCCGGCGCCGAGCGGGCCGCGCATCGCCTCGATCGCCGCCGTGACGTTGTCGACGCTTTCGCCGTAGCGGGCGTAAGGCACACATTCGCCGCGGCCTGTCGTCGCGCCGTCATGGAGCGCTGCGACGACCACCACCGCTTCGGTCTTGGCGCCGCGGCTGATCGAGAACGCGCCGGCAATGGGAAAGCGTTCGACCGTAACGGTCAGGGCAAGGGACGGTGATTGGGAGGCGGCCAAGGCGACGACCTTTCGGATCGGGGTTCGCAACCGGACGGAGGTGGGGATATCCG
>JBLMXS010000107.1:0-3607 GCA_050257895.1 Thiohalocapsa sp. | reverse complement strand
CGCCAATTGCCACAGCAGGCGCGCCGACTGCACGAACGCCATCTGATCGACCTCCTCGACCCCGGCGCCCGGACGCACGCCGAACAATTCGACGCCGACGATCGGTCCGCTGTCGATCTCGGCCGCCATCATGTGCGCGGTGGCGCCGAAGAAGGCGGCGCGGTCGTAGACGGCGAAATGCGACGGCAGCCAGCCGGGATAGTTCGGCGGGCCGGGATGGAAGTTGTAGGCGCCGTAGCCGAGCGCTTGGAGAATGCGCGCGGAGACGACGATCGGCGTCAGGAAGCCGACGATACGGGCGCGCGCGAGCAGGGCCGCCGGGATAACGTCGAGCTCCGCTTTGCTCTGCGGCGACAGGATTTCGAGGCGCGGATTGTGCTGGCGCAGCAGGGCGACGAGGGGCTCGCGCTCGGCCGGACCGGTCAGCAGGATGATCGTGTCGAACACGGCGCCAACTCGCCCCGAGCGCGGCCCGGTGGGCCGGCTACGTACGCCCCGGTCCTTCTATGGCCGCTTCGGGTTCGAAATCCGTTAACGCTATGGGGGCGGTCGACGGATTCACCCCCCCCTCTGCCGATGCGATTGGAACGGGGCGCAAGGCGGATTGTCTAGAACGTCTGATACGCCTGACCGACGCGGCCGCCGACGCGGTCGAAGCCGTCGCGCGCCGCCTGGCTGGTGCCGTCGATGTTCATCGCCCGGGCATAGGATCCGGCGGCCTTCTGCTTGTCGCCGAGCCGCTCATAGGCGAGGCCGCGGCTGATCCAGGCCTGCACGTTCTGCGGCGCGATGGTGACGGCATCGTCGAGGTCACTCGCCGCATTCTTGTAATTGTTGACGGCGATGTAGCTTAGGCCCCGCGCGATGTAGGGCGCGGCCTGCTGGTTCGACAGGCCGATGGCGGTCGAGAAGTCGTCGATGGCGAAGCCGTGCTGGTTCTGCGCCTGGTAGAGCAGGCCGCGATTGTAATAGGCCTGGGCGTTGTCGGGACGGATCGCGATCGCCTTGTTGAAGTCCTTGAGCGCGGCGAGCGCGTTGCCCTGCGCGCGATAGACCATGCCGCGGCCGAGATAGGCGGTCGAATAGGCGGGATCGATCGACAACGCCTTGTTGTAGTCGGCGAGCGCGAGGTCGAGCTTGCCGGTCTGGCGGTAGACCAGGCCGCGATTGGCGTAGGCCTGCGCGTAGTTGGGATCGATGGCGATCGCCTGATTGAAGTCGGTCAGCGCCTCGTCGTAGCGGCCGGCCTGTCCGAACACCGAGCCGCGCATGTTGTAGGCCTGCGGGTCGCGCGGATTGCGCTGCACCACATCGGTGAGCGAGGCGATATTGGCGGGCGAGGTGGCGAAGACGGCGTCTTCGCTCTCCGGCGCATTGGCGGCGAGGTTCGTGGTCAGGCTCGAGCAGGCGGCGAGGGCGAGCCCCAGCGCCGGCAGCAAGGCCATTCCGATGCGGCGGGAAAGACGGCCGTGACAGCCCATCGCAACGCTACTCGTGAGGGAGAGATCCGGCTCCAATCTGCCCGCGATTACGGCGAACATTCGGCGCCGGACGAATCATGCCGCCCCCGGCAAAAACAATAGCGCGGGCGAATGCGGCCCGCGCCACCAACGTATCGACAGCGGCGGCTTGAGCGCCGCCGGCGGTCAGCCGAAACGGCGCGGCGCACCGCGGCCGGCGCCACCAGCGCCACCAGCACCGGCACCCGGAACCACACGGGGCTTCATCGGCAGCAGGCCTTCGCGCTGCATCTTCTTGCGGGCGAGCTTGCGGGCCCGGCGGATCGCCTCGGCCTTCTCGCGCGCCTTTTTCTCGGACGGCTTTTCGTAGTGACCGCGCAGCTTCATCTCGCGGAAAATGCCCTCGCGCTGCATCTTCTTCTTGAGCGCCTTGAGGGCCTGATCGACGTTGTTGTCGCGAACGAGAACTTGCACTTTTGCTCCTTCGTTGTTGGCCGGACGGGTTGCGGTCGAAAAGCACCGCAATGGCGGGCTTTCGAGTCGCGCGGCTGTAACAGAAATGCCGCACGGAGTCCAATGTTTCACGGGCTTTTCAGGGTCCCCGGCCGGGCCCGCCCGGCGGCCCGGCAGGGCACCCGACCCGGTCCAACCCGCCCAGGGCCGCGTCGTTCCGGCCGCGCCCGCCGGACGCCGTTCTGCTACAGCTTTGCCGTGTGGTCCACGCTGGCCCGCCGCCTGGAGCATCGATGCCGACCCTGCCGCAGCTCATGAGCCGGTGCCTGGCCGCCGTGCCCTATGTCTGGCGCGCCCGGGTGAAGCGGGTGCCCCTGGTCGGCGCGCTGCAGCGCTGGGCGACGTCCGCAGCCCTCGACGGCCGTCCTTTCGTCCACCTGAGCGATGCCGGACCGGCGCGCGGCATGAGGTTCCTGGTCCAACTGCCCGAGGACAAGGGCATCTGGACCGGAACCTACGAGGCCGATTTCGCCGCTGCGGTGGCCGCAGGCGTGAGGCCGGGAGCGATTTGCTACGACATTGGTGGCTGGCATGGCTACTTCGCGGCCATCATGGCAGCCCAGGGGGCGGCGGCGGTCCACGTGTTCGAGCCTATGCCCGGCAATGGCGACCGTATCGCCCGGCTGGCCGCGCTCAACCCTAAGGTCGCGATCCATCTCCACCGCATGGCGGTCGGCGACCGCGACGGCGAGGCCGAGCTCCGCCTGATGCCGGAATCGAGCATGGCCAAGATCGCCGACAGCCCGTTCCAGCCGGAGATGGTCGCGGCCGAGGCGATCCGCGTGCCGCTGGCGCGGCTCGACACGCTGGTCGCTGCCGGCAGCGTGCCGCCGCCGGATCTGATCAAGCTCGACATCGAAGGCGCCGAGCTAATGGCCTTGCGCGGCGCGCTCGACGTGCTCGGTCGCCACCGGCCCGTGATCTTCGCCGAAGTGCATTCGGCGGCGCTGCTGGCCGATTGCGAGCGCCTGCTGGCCGCGGTCGGCTACCGGATTGATCGGATCGCGCGCACCGCCGACGCCGGCCCGGTTCACATCCGCGCGACAGCGGCCTGAGCCGCCTCGCCGGCGCCCGACCCCGTGGCCCGCGCGAACAGCGCCTCGATCCAGCTGTTGACGGCGGCATCGATGACCATGTGCACCCGGTCGGTCGGGCCGTGGTTGGTGACGCTGTGCGGGTCGGACAGGCGCAAATACCACGCCGAGCCGGCCGGCATCACGCAGCGGGCGCCGTTGAGGCGGAAATCGACGGCGTCATTGGTCGCGACCGGCACATGGATGCGCACCGTGCCCTGCTCGAAGGAGAGGTCGTGGTCGTGATGCTCCTTGATCGTCGAGCCGGGGGCGAGCCGCATCAGCCGTACGGCCAGCAGCGGGCAGGCGAAGGCCGCCAGCACCTGCCGGAAATAGGGCGAGGCGGCGAGGGCCGGCGTGTCGATGAAATCGGTGCAGCCGGGCTCGGACACGATCATGCGGATCGGGTGGCGGGCGTCCGCCGGGGCGCGCAGCGCGATGACGCTCCAGTCGCCCTCGTAGTTCTGAGTGACGAAATGGCTCGTCCAGGCGATGCCGGTGAGGCTGTCGAGGTCGGCCTTCAGCCGGGCTGGATCGAAATCGAGCGGCAGGCGCAGGCGA
>JBLMXS010000106.1:0-7386 GCA_050257895.1 Thiohalocapsa sp. | reverse complement strand
CGCGCTCAGCGCTCATCCCCAGCTTTGCTCGCTGGCTTTCCTGCTGGCGCTCGTCGGGTTCGGATCGAAGGCCGGCATCGTGCCGGCGCATGTCTGGCTGCCCGAGGCTCACCCGGTGGCGCCAAGCCATGCCTCGGCACTGATGTCGGGCGCGATGATCAAAGTTGGCATCTATGGCCTGGTCCGGATCCTGACGTTGCTCGGCACGCCGCCAGCATGGTGGGGCTGGCTGTTGCTCGTGATCGGCGCATCGAGCGGCGTTCTCGGCGTGCTGTTCGCGCTGGCGCAGCACGATCTGAAGCGGCTGCTCGCCTATTCCAGCGTCGAGAATATCGGCATCATCCTGATCGGCATCGGCGCCGGGATCATCGGGCTTTCGACCGGCACGATGCCGCTTGCGGTGATCGGCTTCGCCGCCGGCCTCCTGCACGTCCTCAACCACGGCATCTTCAAGGGGCTGCTCTTCCTCGCCGCCGGCGCGGTGCAGCACGCCACGCATACCCTCGACATCGAGGAGCTCGGCGGCCTCTTGAAGCGCATGAAGTGGACCGGCGCGACGTTCCTGATCGGCAGCGCGGCGATCGTCGGTCTGCCGCCGCTCAACGGCTTCGTCAGCGAGTTCCTGCTGTTCCTGGCTGCTTTCGCGGCGGTGACCGGGGCGGCGGCGGCGCCGGCGACGGCCGGGCTCGCGGTCATCGTCGTGATGGGCCTGATTAGCGGCCTGGCGGCGGCCTGCTTTGCCAAGGCCCTCGGCATCGTCTTTCTCGGCACAGCGCGCAGCGCGCAAGCAGCCGCGGCGCATGAAGCCGCCCCGCCGATGATCGCTGCGATGGCGGGGCTGGCGGCGTTATGCGCTGCGATCGGTCTGGCCGCTCCGGCGGCGGTGTTGGCGATTGAGCCGGTGGTGGCGACGGCGAGCGGCCTGTCGGCGGTGACAATCCGCGCCCAGCTGGCCGTCCCGGTGGGTTCGCTCGGTGTTGCCATGGCGCTGTTCGCCGCTGCGGCAGCGGTGGCGTTCCTTGCATGGATCTGGCGCGGACGCGTCCTTGCGCGTCGCGGGCTGCGGCGGGGGCCGGTCTGGGGCTGCGGCTATCTCTTCCCATCGCCGCGGATGCAGTACGCCGCTTCCTCCTTCGCGCAGCCGCTGACGACGCAATTCCGCCTGTTCATCGGCAGCCGCGAGACGCTGACCTCACCGCAGGGCTATTTCCCGGCGGCCGCGTCCTATGCCAGCGACAGCGGCGATCCGGTGCTGCGGCTGTTGTTCGCGCCGACCTTTCGCTGGTTCGACCGCATGGCCACCCGGCTCAACGTCATCCAGCACGGCCACACGCACATCTACGTGCTCTACGTCGCCGCGACGCTCGTGGCGCTGCTCGTCTGGGCGAGCGTCTGAGCCATGGCTGCCATGGCATCGCTGCTCCCGCCGCTCTGCGCCCTTCTCCTGGCGCCGGTGCTCGTCGGCGTCATCAACCGGACGAAGGCGTTTGTCGCCGGCCGACGCGGTCCGCCGCTGCTGCAGCCTTACCGCGACGTCCTCAAATGCTTGCGCCGGGGCGCGGTCTATGGCGACGCCACCAGCTGGGTCTTCCGCGTCGGCCCGGTCATCAACCTCGGCTGCCTACTCGCCTCGCTGTTCGTCATGCCGCTCGGCGGTATCGCGGCGCCGGTGAGCTTTGCCGGCGATCCGCTCGTTCTCGTCTTCCTGTTGGCGCTCGGCCGCTTCGCCACCGTGCTGTCGGCGCTCGATACCGGCTCGAGCTTCGAGGGGATGGGGGCGAGCCGCGAAGTGCATTTCGCGGTGCTTGCCGAACCGGCGCTGCTGCTGGCGCTGGCAGCCTTGGCGAGGACCGGCGGCGCGATGTCGCTGAGCGCGATCTATGCGGCGCTGACCCCCGCCTTGTGGCTGGCGCTGCTGCCGAGCCTGGCGCTCGTCGCAATGACGCTGCTGGTGCTCCTGCTCGTCGAGAACAGCCGCATCCCGGTCGACGACCCGACAACCCACCTCGAGCTGACGATGATCCACGAGGTCATGGTGCTCGACCACAGCGGCCCGGACTTCGCCTTCATCCAGTATGGCGCCGCGCTCAAACTGTGGCTGCTCGGCAGCCTGCTCGTCGGGCTGGCGGTGCCGCTGCGCGGCGAGTGGTGGCTGTGCGTGCCGGCGATGCTGGCCGGGATGGCGGTGCTGGGGGTGGTGATCGGCATGATCGAGTCGGCGATGGCGCGCTACCGGCTCGTCAGGGTGCCGCAATTCGTTGTCGGCGCCGCGACATTGTCGGCGGTGGCGCTGATCCGGACGCTGGCATGAGCGGAATGCTGCCGCTCCTCGATACGGTCCAGGCGGTCGGCCTGCTCAGCTGCTTCGCGTTGCTCGCGACCAGCCGGGTCGGTGCCTGCATCCGCTGGCTGTCGTTTCAGGGGATCGTTCTCGGCCTGGTGCCGCTGCTGCTGCACGACGACGGGCCGGGCCTGCGGGCGATTCTGCTGGCCAGCGCGAACGTCGCGCTGAAGGGCGTCGTCTTCCCATGGCTGTTGTTGCGCATCCGGGCCCGCGCCGATTTCAGCCGGGAGGTCGACCCGTTCATCGGCTACATCGCCTCGATCCTTTTCGGCATCCTCGCCCTCGGCCTATCGGTATGGCTGGCGCTGGCGATGAAGCCGGCGCTCGCCAGGGCGCCATTCAGCCTGCTCGAATCGTCGATCTTCCTGATCCTGGTCGGGCTGTTCCTGATTGTCGGGCGCAAGAAGGCCCTGATGCAGGTGATCGGCTACCTGGTGCTGGAGAATGGCATCTTCCTGTTCGGCGTGATCACGGTCGCGCAGACGCCGCTCCTCGTCGAACTCGGCGTCCTGCTCGATGCCTTTGTCGGCGTCTTCGTCATGGGGATTGCGGTCTTTCACATCAATCGGGAGTTCGGCTCGATGGACGTCGACCGGCTCACCGCGTTGCGCGGCTGACGCGATGTTTGCCGAAGCCTGCCTCGTCGCGATGCCGCTGCTCGCCGTCGGAGGCGGCCTGCTCACCCTGGTATTGCCGAATCCCCCGAGGGTGTTGCGGACCATCGTCGCCGTCGCCGTTGCCGAGCTCGTCCTCGCCCTCGATCTGTGGGCCGGCGTGCTTGGCCACGGGTCGGCGATGGCAGCGGACGAATGGCTCTACGTTGACGCCTTTTCGGCCTTCCACATCGTCGTGCTGACCCTGGTCTTCGCGCTGAGCTCCGGCTTCGCCGCGATCTATTTCGGGGCCGCCGCGGAGGCCGAGACCTTCGGCCGGCCGGTTGCCCGCCGCTTCGGCGGGCTGTGGCTCGGCGCCGAGGCGGCGATGCTGGTCGTCCTGATGTCGAACAATCTCGGCGTGATGTGGGTCGGGATGGAGGCGACGACGCTGCTCACCGCCTTCCTGATCTCGCTGCACCCGGCCCGCCTGTCGCTCGAAGCGATGTGGAAATATCTGATCATCTGCTCGATCGGCATCGCCTTCGCCTTCATGGGCACGCTCTTGGCGGCGGCCGCTATCCGCTCCGGCACCCCCGGCGCGGCCGCCCTGTTCTGGACCCATATCGCCGCCGCCGACACCGTGCTCGATCCGACGCTGATGAAATTCGCCTTCGTCTTCGTGCTGGTCGGCTACGGCACTAAGGCGGGGCTGGCGCCGATCCATTCCTGGCTGCCCGACGCGCACAGCCAGGCGCCGGCGCCGGTTTCGGCGATGTTCTCCGGCTTCCTCTTAAACGCCGCGCTTTATTGCATCATGCGCTTCGTGACGCCGGCGACGCATGCGCTGGGGGCCGATTTCGCCGCCCGCCTGCTGGTCGGCTTTGGCGTGCTGTCGATCCTGGTCGCCGCCGGGTTCATCGTCTTCCAGCGCGACGCCAAGCGCCTCTTGGCCTATCACAGCGTCGAGCATATGGGGATCATTGCCCTCGGCTACGGCCTTGGGCCGCTCGGCGCCTTCGCCGCGCTGTTCCACACGCTCAACCACTCGGTCTGCAAGTCGCTGGCGTTCTTCGCGGTTGGGCGGCTCGGGCAGCGTTTCGGCAGCCATGACATGCACCGGATCGCCGGCGCGCTGCGGGCCGACCGGGTGTGGGGCATCGCCTTGCTGGTCAGCCTCTTGGCGCTGATCGGGGTCGCGCCGTTCTCCATCTTCATGAGCGAGTACCAGCTGCTGCGCGCCGCGGTGGGCGCCGGGTCGTGGGCGGCGCTGGTGCTGTTCCTGATTGCCAGCGGCGTCGTGTTTGTCGCCGCGCTGCGCCACCTGATCGACATGGCCTACGGCCCGCCAGCGCCGCCGACCGTGCTGCTGCGCCCAAGCCGCCTGGCGTGGCCAATCGTCGCAGTCGCCGGCGGGCTGCTGCTGGTGCTGGGGATCTGGATGCCGGTGCCGCTGCTCGACGCGCTCGGCCGCGCCGCGACGATCGTCGCCGGGTGAACACGATGCAATTCGCCACCACTGGCAATGCGACGCCGCTGCCATTGGCCTCGGTGCCGGTACTCGCGATAGAGGACTTCCGGCGCGTCGTCATCGATGCTGTCGGCTTGGGTCGCCGTCTGCTGTTCCTGGGCGGGCTCGGCCGGGAGGGAAATGCCGTCCGCCTCCTGGCTGCGCTGGCCGACGATGGGCGCGGCGACATCGGTTTGTGTGCGAGCGATGTCGGCTTCTCCTACCCCGCGCTGACGCCGGATGTCGCATCGGCGCATTACTTCGAGCGCGAGATTTTCGAGCAGTGGGGGGTCGAACCGCAGAACCATCCGTGGCTGAAGCCGGTGCGTTTTCCGCCGGGCGGCCCCGAGATCGGCCGCGTCGATTTCTTCAAGGTTGCCGGCGAGGAGATCCACGAGGTCGCGGTCGGGCCGGTGCATGCCGGTGTCATCGAGCCCGGGCATTTCCGCTTCAACTGCCACGGCGAGCGCGTGCTGCATCTCGAGATCGCGCTGGGCTACCAGCACCGCGGCGTCGAGAAGATGCTGCGCGGTGGGCCGCACAAAAACGGCATTCATCTCGCCGAGACCGTCGCCGGCGACACGACGATCGGGCACGCACTCGCCTATTGCCAGGCGCTGGAGGGCCTCGCCGGTATCGCATGCCCCGGACGCGCCCTGTCGCTGCGGGCGATCGCGCTGGAGCTCGAACGCGTCGCCAACCATATCGGCGATCTCGGCGCGCTCGCCGGCGATGTCGGCTTTCTTCCGGCGGCCTCCTATTGCGGCCGGCTGCGCGGCGATGTTTTGAACCTGACGATGGAATTGTGCGGCAGCCGGCTTGGCCGCGGCTTTGTCCGCCCGGGCGGCGTTGCGCACGATCCTGACGCCGAGCGCCTCGCCGCGATCCAGCGACAGCTGGCGGCGGCGGCGCGCGACATGCGCAATGCCGTCGAGCTAATGTGGAAGTCATCGTCATTGCGGGCGCGGTTCGAGAACACCGCGATCCTGACGACCGAGGCGGCGGCGAGGTTGGGCGCGGTCGGGCCGGCGGCGCGAGCCAGCGGCATCGATCGCGATGCCCGCCGGGATTTTCCGCTGCCGCTCTATCCGGGCGCGAAGCCGCAAGCCGCGATCGGCGGGAACGGCGATGTCTTTGCCCGCATAGGGCAGCGCTGGCGCGAGGTCGAGGAGGCCATCGCTTTTCTCGACAAGGCACTCGGCGACCTCAATGATGGTGCGATACGCCATCCGGTCGGGAAGCTGCCTGCGAATACCCTGGTGCTGTCGCTCGTCGAGGGATGGCGCGGCGAGATCTTGCATCTCGCTACCACGGATGCGGCCGGCCGCTTCGCGCAGTACCGGATCGTCGACCCGTCTTTCCGCAACTGGTTCGCGCTGGCGCTGGCGATGCGGGACCAGCAGATCCTCGATTTCCCGCTGTGCAACAAGAGTTTCAACCTGTCGTATTGCGGGCATGACCTGTAGGACGGGCGGTCACTGATGTTCAAAACGCTGCTGGCGCGCGCCCGCCAGGGATACCGGACGAATGCGTATCCGGCCGAGATGCCGGTCCTGCCGCGCTCGTTCCGCGGTCGGCCGGAGATCGACGCCGGGCGCTGCGCCACCGGCTGCGGCGACTGTATCGAGATTTGCCCGTCGGGCGCGCTGGGCCTGGCCGGCCAGGCGCCGCGGCTCGATCTGGGGCGTTGCATCTTCTGCGCCGAATGCGCCGCCGCCTGCCCTTCCGACGCGATCTCCTTCACGCGCGACTGGCATCTGGCGGGCTCACAGCGTGGAGGGCTGGTCATCGCCGACCGCGAGCAGCCGCAGGTCGAGGCGCTGGGCGGCGAGTTGCAGCGGCTGCTCGGCCGGTCGCTGCGGCTGCGGCAGGTCAGCGCCGGCGGCTGCAACGGCTGCGAGGTCGAAGCCAACGCCCTCGGCAATATCGTCTTCGACGCCGGCCGTTTCGGCATCGAGTTCGTCGCCTCGCCACGCCACGCCGACGGCGTTCTCGTCACCGGACCAGTGACCGAGAACATGCGCCAGGCGCTGCTGATCACCTACGAGGCGGTCGCGGACCCCCGGCTTGTCATCGCCGCCGGCGCCTGCGCGATCTCGGGCGGTCTGTTCCGCGGCAACGCCGAGGTCGCGAACGGGCTTGAAGACCTGCTGCCGGTCGATCTCTACATCCCCGGCTGCCCGCCGCACCCGCTGACGATCCTCGACGGGCTGCTGCGATTGCTTGGACGGCTGGAAAGGTAAATCCGCATCCCGTTGCGCGCGGCCAGTCCTGGCGCGCCTATGCCACCGGTCCCGACAAGGAGGTGCTGATCGGCGACGACTTCAAGCGTTCTACAAGTCGATGCAGGGCAAGGATCTCCGCATCAAGACCCGGCCGCCCGAGAAATGGACGAATCGGCGGCGGCACGATCTGAGGCTGGATCCAATACGACCCCAAGTCGAACCTGATCTACTACGGCACGGCCAACCCGTCGCCGTGGAGCGAGAACCAGCGCCCGGGCGACAAAACGCTCCCGCCTGATACGGCTGACCCGGAAGCAGCGCGGATCCCGGGGAGGGGCTGTGAGCCCCGGTGGTCACCAGGTGGCCAGCGGAGGCGCCGGCGCGAATGCCTATACGAGAAGGTAACCGAAACGGGTATGCGAATCGCCGCTCGTGGCGGTCCACAAGTCGTTCGTATTGTTCCCGAGTCCGCTTGGCGTCCCCTACCGGATTCGAACCGGTGTTGCCGCCGTGAGAGGGCACCGAAATCTGGCGACGTTCACCGAGCGCTTACCGACATGCCGATCCCGTCGTGCCAGAGAATCTTGACCAGGTGGCCACACTCCGCGTCATTCAGCATACCGATCGCAATTTGTTGCAGTGGCGTATCCGTGGCATCCGCTTCATGGGCAGCGAGTTCGCGTTTATGGCCGGCAAGGGCGTGACGGGCGCCAG
>JBLMXS010000105.1:0-2675 GCA_050257895.1 Thiohalocapsa sp. | reverse complement strand
CAGTTATGCACGACTTCCTCCCTTAAAACGGGTTGGTTGGCCTGCATAACAACCTGCTGTCGTATGCATCCGGAAAATTCCCGGAAAACAGCCGGAAAAGGCGTTTGCTCAGTCCACTGCGTGCCAAAGGATATGGCGTATCGTGCGGTTGGCTGGCGCGCTGGTCACGCTGTCAGTGCGCCAGCAGCGGAACGATGGATCCCGGCCTGCGCCGACCACACGGTCTCGATGCTGTGCACTTCGATCGGGACAGTGCCCAGGGCTTGCCTAAGGACGGGGTAAAGAGCTGCCGCATTATGCGGTGGCAGCCTGCTTCTGCGCCTCTCTCGCCGCGATCGCGGCTTCGCGAGCCAAGAGGGCCTGCGCCCGCTCGACGATCGGCACGTCGATCATTTTTCCGTCGACGGTGACGGCGCCGACCCCTTCGGCGAGCGCTTTGTCATAGGCGGCGACGACCCGGCTCGCGTGCTCGATTTCGGCCGGGCTCGCGCGGAACTCCTCGTTGAGGATCGCGATTTGGCTCGGGTGGATGACGCTGGCGCCCATGAAGCCGATGCAGCGCGAGCGGCGCACCGTCTCGCGGAAGCCGTCGAGGTCGCTGAAATCGGCGACCGTGCCGACAAACCCCAATGGCATGATCCCGGCGGCACGCGCCGCAAAGACGCACATCTGCTTCGGCATGAAGAGCCCCTCGGCCTCCGGCAGCATGCCGGCGGCGGTGGCGAAATCCTCCGCCCCGAGATTGAGGGCCACGAGGCGGGAGCTTGCCTTGGCAATCTCGGACATGCGGAAAAAGGCGGAGCAGGTCTCGACCATCGCCAGCATCCTGGTCGTGCCGACCGCCATCCCGCGCTCGGCTTCCAATTCGTCGATCACTTCGCACACCAGTTCGACGTGCTGCGCGCTCTCGGCCTTCGGCAGGGCGACCGCCTGCACGCCGGGGCCGATCACCGCTTCGAGGTCGCGCACCGTCATCCGCAATGGCCGGTTGAGGCGGACGACGACGTCGGCGCCGCCTTGGGAGACGATCTTCGCCGCCTCCGGCACCAGCGTGCGGGCGCGCTCCTTCTCCGAGGCGGCGACCGCATCCTCGAGGTCGAGGATGATCGCGTCGGCGCCGCGGCGGGCCGCGCCGTTGACAAAGCGCTCCGCCGTCACCGGCACGAACAGCAGCGAGCGCCAAACTGGCAGGTCGTTCCTTGTCATGTCTCCCGCTCATCTCGATGCCGCTTCAGATCGGCAAGCGCCTCGCTTTCCACATCTGGATCCGGCGCGCGCCATCGGTCGACGGTTACGCGGCGGCGTCTCACACCTGCGCGAAGGCCATCGTGCTGCGGGTCTGGAAGGCCGGCATGATCTCCTCGGCGAAAGTGCGCAGATGCGCGACCGAGGCGCCGGGTGCGGCGAACAGGACGTTCTCGACGCCGCCCTCTTCAAGCCGCTTGAGGCGTCCGATGATCTCCTCCGGGGTGCCGAGCAACGGCGCGTCGTCGAGCACGAAGCTGTCGGGATCGTCCTTGATGTGATGATAGCGTTGGGCATCGGGACCGCGCGCCAGGTCGCCGATATTCTTCAGGACCTCGCGGCGGACCTGGATGGCGCGCTTGCGCTCCTCCTCGTTGTGGACGATCTGCAGCCCCCGGGTGACGCCGACCATCATCGGGTCGTAGGGCCGGCCGACTGCCAGGCATTCCTCGCGGAAAACCTTGACGCGCTCGATAATCGCGTCGATCGGCGCGATCTGGTCCAAGAGCAGGTTGTAGCCTTCGCGGGCGGCGCGGCGGATCGACTCGGCGCTGCCGGCGCCCATCCAGAAAGGCGGGTGCGGCTGCTGGATCGGCGCCGGCTCGACGACGATGTTGTCGTAGCGCCACAGCTTGCCCTCGTAGGAGAAGCGGCCCTTTGTCGTCCACGCCTTTTTGATGATGTCGATCGCCTCGTCGAAGCGCTCGGTGGCCTCCTCCTGCGGGATGCAGAAGCCGGAGAACTCGTAGGGCCGATAGCCCTTGCCGACGCCGAAATCGAGCCGCCCGTTCGACAGCAGGTCGAGCGTCGCGGCCTCTTCGGCGACCAGCACCGGGTTGTGCCACGGCAAGACCACGACGGCGGTGCCGAGCCGGATTGTCGAGGTGCGCGCCGCCAGGTAGGACAAGAGGTTGAGCGAGGCGGAGACCTGCCCGAACCCGGTGAAATGGTGCTCGACCAGGAAAACGCTGGAAAACCCGAGTTCCTCGGCGGAGACGATGTAGCGGATGAAATCGTGGTAGCCGTCGCTATCGCCGGCCGGGCCGCCGCGCGCCCGCGCGCCGCCGAACAAACCGAAATTAATGGCAACGCTCCATTGCTGGATTTCGGGCTTGCTACCGTCGCCGGCAGCGACGGGCACGAAAATGACCTGCACCAATATATTCGCGGCGACTACCGGTCAAAAGCTGAGGCGGGTGCGGAAGATCAGGCTGGCGTAGAAATAGAGTTCGGCGTCGAGCGAGCGCTTGATGTTGTCGGCCTTTCGGAAGCCGTGCGCCTCGCCGGCGAACAAGAGATAGCCGACCGGGATGGCGCGGCGACGCAATGCCTCGACCATCATCTCCGTCTGGTTAGGCGGCACGACGCGGTCGTCGGCGCCCTGAAAGAAAATGACGGGGCATGACAGGCGGTCGGCATGGCTGAGCGGC
>JBLMXS010000104.1:0-8523 GCA_050257895.1 Thiohalocapsa sp. | reverse complement strand
CGCGCCACGCCTTCTTTCAGCTCGGCCTGTTCGCCATGACCGAAGCGGAGCGATGCTCCGGCGCGCTGCCTCCCGGCGTTGCCGGCCTGCCGGAGCGGGCGGGGATCGCGGCCCGGTTCGACCGCTTCGCCGAAGCGAACCGCGATGCGCCCGGGATTAGCTTTCTTAAGGCCGCGCTTTCATACGGCTGCAGCCGTCTCAGCTTTTCCCGCGACGCCTTTGTCCACGAGCTGGTGCAGGGCGTCCTGGGGTGCCAATACCCGGAGCCGGTGCGCCTGCTGCCGCTGACCGAACAGATCGTGCAGCGTTACCTGCTGAAGGAGATCGCCGCCGGCCACCCGATCCCGGGCAGCATCGACCTGTTCGCGGTCGAGGGCGCCACCGCCGGGGTCACCTATCTTTTCAATACGCTGCGGATCAACAAGCTGATTGCGCCGGGGGACGCGATCGCGATCGGCACGCCGATCTTCACGCCCTATTTGGAAATCCCGCAGCTCGACGAATACCGGCTCGTCGAAGTGATGGTCGAGGCGGATCCCGGGGCGGGCTGGCAATACCCTGAATCCGAACTCGCGAAGCTGCTCGACCCGCAGGTCAAGGTACTGCTCCTCGTCAACCCCGGCAATCCGACCTCGGTCAAGATAGACCATGCCGGTCTCAACCGGATTGCGACGATCGTCGCGGCGAAGCGGCCCGATCTGATCATCGTCACCGACGATGTCTACGCCACCTTCGCCGACGACTTCGTGTCGCTGTTCGCGCTTTGCCCACGCAACACGGTCCTCGTCTACTCGTTCTCGAAGTATTTCGGCACGACCGGGTGGCGGTTGGGCGTCGTCGCGACGCATGCGAGAAACATCATCGACGATCTGATCGCGGAACTGCCGGAAGCGGATCGCCTAGCGCTCGACGCGCGCTACGGTTCGCTGGTCCTTGATCCGCGAAAACTCAAGTTCATCGACCGGCTGGTGGCGGACAGCCGCGCCGTCGCGTTCAACCACACCGCCGGCCTGTCGACGCCGCAACAGGTGCAGCTGGCGCTATTTGCCTTGTTCGGCCTTCTCGACGAGCAGGACGACTATAAAACGGCGATGAAGCGGCTGATCCGCCGTCGCCATCAGGCGCTTTACGGCGCGCTCGGCATCGCACCGTCGGACGACCCCAATGCGGTCGATTACTATGCGGTCCTCGACCTCGAAATCCTCGGCTCCGAGCGTTACGGCCAACACTTCGTCGATTGGCTCCTGGCAACCAAAAACCCGCTCGAGATCCTCTTCCGCCTGGCGGAAGAGAGCGGGGTCGTGCTGCTGCCCGGCAAGGGCTTTGCGACGCCGCATCCCTCCGCCCGCGTTTCACTGGCAAACCTGGACGAAGCCGATTGCGCCCGCATTGGCCGCATCATCCGCTCGCTGATGGAAGACTACCTACGCGAGTACCGCGCCGCTGACGGACAAAATATCAATGACACCGCGCCTAGTTGACCTGGCTCAATTCCCCGAAGCCAAGGCACGGTCATGGTTCCGCTCGAGACGGCAAACCAGTTCCCCCAAACAGCCGCCAGCCCCGGCACCCCCCGCCGGGGCTTCACTTCCTCACTATGTACCGTCCGCGCAAGGTCGAACCCCTACTGCCAGCGAGCGGCGAGATGACCGATCCGTTTGACTTCGCCGACGAACTCGGACCTCTGAAGCTGGTACATATCTGGCGGCCGAAGCTTGGCCTGAAGGCAGTGGTCGCGGTCGACAATATTGCCTGCGGTCCGGCGATCGGGGGCGTGCGCATGGCGCCAGATGTCAGTGCCGAGGAAGCCTTTCGCCTGGCCCGCGCAATGACGCTGAAAAATGCTGCTGCGGGTCTACCGCACGGCGGCGGCAAATCGGTCATCCTTGCTGACCCGAAGATGCCGGCCGCCGACAAGGAGCGGCTTATCCGCGGCTTTGCCGCCGCGATCGCCGATCTCACCGATTACATTCCCGGCCCCGACATGGGCACCGACGAATTGGCGATGGCCTGGATCAAGGATGAGACCGGCCGCGCCGTGGGTTTGCCGCGCGAGCTGGGCGGTATCCCGCTCGACGAGATCGGTGCCACCGGGTTCGGCCTCGTGGCCGCGGTCGAGGTGGCGGCCGAACACCTCGGCATGCCGCTCCTTGGTGCCCGCGTCGTGATCCAGGGCTTCGGAGCGGTCGGCAAACATGCTGCTCGCTTTCTGGCGGAAAAGGGTGCCATCCTGGTCGGCGTCAGCGACACGCAAGGCGCGTTGGCTGACGATAACGGTTTCGACATCGCCGCACTGATCGCGCTGAAGGCAGCCGGCAGGCCGCTGCACGATCACCCGCATGGCCGCAAGCTGGACGGCGACGCGGTCATCAACATTCCCTGCGATATCTGGATCCCCGCCGCCCGGCCAGATGTAATCCACGCAGGGAACGTCGGCCGGCTGCGTGCCCGGATCGTCGCCGAGGGAGCCAACATCCCTTGCAGCGCCGAGGCCGAGGCGGCGCTTGCCAAACGCGGCGTGCTGGTTCTGCCTGATTTCATCGCCAATGCCGGCGGCGTCATCTGCGCCGCGGTCGAATACCGGGGCGGCACCGAGACGAGTGCGTTCGCCGCGATTGACGAGAAGATCCGCACCAACACGCATGCTGTGCTCGAGCGGGTGGCTGCCGGTGCCTTGCCACGGGCGGCTGCCATGGCGCTCGCGACGGCTCGCATCGAGCGAGCGATGACCGCCCGGCGCTGGGAGCATTGAAGACCATGCCACTATCGCAGCAAGGGCGGCGGCGGGTCGTGATACTGGGGGCCGGCGGTCGCGACTTCCACAACTTCAACGTCGTCTTTCGCGGCGACGCTGCGGTCGAGGTGGTCGCTTTCACCGCTACCCAGATCCCGGGTATCGCCGGTCGAGTCTATCCGCCCGAACTGGCGGGACAGCTTTACCCCGCGGGGATACCCATCCGAGATGAGGCGGAGCTCGAAATGCTCTGCCGCCAGTATGACGTCGGCGAGATCGTCTTCGCCTACAGCGACGTCTCTTACACGTACGTCATGCACCTCGCCTCGCGCGCGCTTGCCGCGGGGGCCGATTTCTCCTTGCTGGGGCCGCACCGCACGCTGCTGCGATCGAGCCTGCCGGTGATTGCCATCACCGCGGTGCGCACGGGCTGCGGCAAATCGGCGATCGCACGCTGGCTGTCCGCGCGGCTGCGGGCGCAGGGCTACAAGAACGCAGTGCTGCGGCACCCGATGCCCTATGGCGACCTATTGAAGGAGCGGGTTCAGCGCTTTACCACGATCGCCGACCTCGCCGACGCTGACTGCACCGTCGAGGAGCGTGAGGAGTACGAACCGCATATAGCGCTCGGCAACATCGTCTTCGCCGGCGTCGATTACCCCGCTATCCTGAGCGCGGCCGAGCGGGAAGCCGACATCATCATCTGGGATGGCGGCAACAACGACTTTCCCTTCATCCGCCCGGATCTCCACATCGCGGTCGCCGATGCGTTGCGCCCGGACCATGTGTTGACCCATCACCCGGGCGAAGCGGTGGCGCGAATGGCCGATCTGCTGGTCATCAACAAGGTGGACGCCGCCTCCGAAGAGCAGGTGCGCATCGCCACCGCCGCCCTGCGCGCGGTGAACCCTGACGCACCAATCCTGCGGGCCCGGTCGCCGGTCCGCCTCGACGACAGGGCTGCGGTCCGCGGGAAACGGGCTCTCGTTGTCGAGGATGGGCCGACGATCACGCATGGCGGCATGGCGTACGGCGCCGGCTACGTCGCGGCCACTGCGGCGGTTGCTGAGGAGATCGTCGATCCGCGGCGGTCGGCGACGCCTGAGATAGCAGTGGTCTACGAGGCCTATCCCCATATCGGCCGGGTCCTGCCGGCGGTTGGCTATGGCGAACAGCAGCTTGCGGCACTGGCAGCGACGATCAACGCCAGCAATGCCGACGTCGTTGTATCGGCAACACCGATCGACCTGGCGCGGCTGGTCCGCATTGAGAAGCCGGTGGTCCGTGCCCGGTACGAATTTGCCGAGGACGGGACGCCCGGCCTGTCGGATTTCATCGACGAGTTTCTCCACCGATTGCCGCAGCCGCAGAGGCCCGACGGATGCGCGCCGTCATAGCGCTCGGGGGCAACGCACTGCTGCGTCGCGGCGAGGCGCCGGATATCGATACGCAGAGCCACAACGTCGCGGCGGCGGCTCGAGTGATCGCGCCGATCGCCCGCAGCCACGAGGTGGTCGTCACGCATGGCAACGGCCCGCAGATCGGGCTTCTGGCCCTGCAAGCCGCCGCCTACACGCCGGCGAAAGCCTATCCCCTCGACGTTCTCGGCTCGGAAAGCGAGGGACTGATCGGCTATCTGCTCGAACTCGCGTTCGCCAACGCTTTGCCGGATCGCAAGATCGTCGCGCTCTTGACGCAAGTAGAGGTCGATCCGGCCGATCCCGCCTTTGCGGCCCCGACAAAGCCGATCGGCCCGGTTTACGGCGAGACCGAGGCCAGTCGGATCGCCGCGGAGAAGGGATGGCCGATGATGCGGGACGGGACCGGCTGGCGGCGCGCGGTACCGTCGCCGCTGCCGCAGCGCATCTGTGAGCTCCACGCGATCAGGACGTTGTTGGACACCGGCTTTGTCGTGATCTGTGCCGGTGGTGGCGGCATCCCGACTGTGGCACCGCAATCGGGCGAGCGACGCGGCGTCGAGGCGGTGATCGACAAGGATTTCGCAGCGGCCCTTCTCGCCGAAAGCGTAGGCGCCGATTTTCTGCTGTTGCTGACCGATGTCCCAGCAGTCTGGACGCAGTGGCCGATGCATGACGGAGCGCCGATCGGCAAGACAACACCGGGCGAGCTGAGGCGCCACAGCTTTGCGCCCGGCTCGATGGCGCCAAAAGTCGAGGCCGCTTGCCGGTTCGTCGAACGCACCGGGCGGCCGGCCGGCATCGGCGCCATTGAGCAGGCCGTAGCCATTCTGCAGGCCGACGCGGGCACGATCGTGCGGTCGGCCTAAAGACTCTCGGTGGCGTGTTGGCCAGCTGCGGACACTTTGCGCTCCAGCTCGGGGAGATCCGGCGCAAGCGACGGCACAGTGTCCGTCACTGCCCGACGTGCTCCCCGCGGTATTGCGCCAGGTTCAGCAGCCTGCGGATGCGCTCCGCGGTTGGCGGATGATCGTTGAGCAGTGTCGGCAGGTGGAAGGGACGGGCCGTCGGAAACAGCCGCCGCAGGCGCCATTCCTGCCAGCGCTGCAGCTTGATGAGGGCAGCGGCGAGGCCTGCGGGGTCACCGGTCAATTCGGCCGCCCCTAGGTCGGCCTCAGCTTCCCGCTCTCGTGACATCGCCAATTGCAGCAGGCCCGCAGCGAAGGGCGCGACAACCAGCACGACCAGCGAAATGAGCGGCACCTCCGACACCGAAAGCGCCCGCAGCAACAGGCCGAAGAACAGCATGAGGATGCCGAGTTGGGCCATGATCCGGGTCAGCGTGCCGAGCACAAACCCCAACTGCTTCATGACGATGTCGCCGCGGCGCAGGTGCACGATCTCATGCGCCAGAATGCCGACCAGTTCGCGCTCACTGAGGCCAACCAACAGGCTGTCGGTGACGACGACCGCTGCGCTCTCGCCGCGGCCGAGGCTGAAGGCGAGGGGCGTCTTGTCGGCGATATGGCAGAGCCGCGGAACCGGCGACAATCCGGCATCGCGGCACAGCGCCAGGAAGGAGGCGCAGACGTCGGGAGCCTGGCTCGGCGTTAATAGGTGAGCGCCCATTGCGCGTAGCAACATATCAGGCGGCGCGTGCCCGACCACAGGCAGCACGATCGCACCGGCGATTACGCTCCACACGATGCCGTCAGAGCCGGCAACGATCCCGCCGCAAAGGGCCAGCAGCGCCGCCATCGCGAACAGCAGCACGATTGCGTGTACGCGGCCGTGTCGGGCGGTCGGCGTGCGCAGGGGCGGCACGTTCGCAATCGGCAAGCGAGAAGGCGGCATTGCCTATGACGGTTCGACTTTCCGCGATGCGGCGGCGAAGCGATGGCCCGCCATCCGCTCGGGCACGATCCAACATAGAGATAATATTGCCGGTAGTCGTCGCACCAATAGAGATGCCCGGGTTCCATGCCGGGCGGCGTGTTCGGGTCGGGAATGGGCGCCACCTCGCTCGGATACCAATACCAGTCAGGCCCGACGATCCACCATGCGCCGGTCCGGCCGCCGTGGGCGCCTTGCCACCAATGGCCCCCTCGCCACTGCCGAAACTCCCCGCGCCCTTGCCAGACCGGATGGCTGCTCCATGTTCCTCCGGGGCCGGTGAAATGTCCGCCTCGGGCGAATCCGCCAGCCGGCGCGTGGAAATGTGGCGCTCCCCCGCCATGGAAAGCGCCATGTCCGCCACCGCCGCCGGCATGCCCGCCGCCACCTCCGTGACCAACATGCTGGGCGACCGCGATGGTCGATACGGCAAGCAGTGCGACGGCTGCCACTGCGTAAGCGTCCGGTCGCGGCCGTGATCAGTGGGCGGCGGCCGGGGTGTCCAGGCGCTGGTAAGCCCACGGCATCAGCTCATCGATGCGATTGATCGGATGGCCGGCGGCGATCCTGGCGAGGGTATCGGCGAGGTAGGCTTCTGGATTTAGGTCGTTCAGTTTCGCGGTCTGCAGGATCGAGTACATGGCAGCGGCGCGCTCGCCGCCGGTGTTGCTGCCGGCGAATAACCAGTTGCGTCGTCCGAGAGCAATCGGGCGGATCGCGTTTTCGGCGATGTTGTTGTCGGCTTCGAGCCGGGGGTCGGTGGCAAAGCGGCTCAGTGCGGTGCGGCGCTTGATCATGTAGCGCAGCGCCTCGGCCAGGCCTGAGCGGGCCGAGAGCTTGCGTTCGGTTGCTTCTGCCCAGGCGAAGAATGCATCGATCAGCGGGATGGTGTCGGCCCGGTGCGCCAGCCGCTCGGCAGCCGGGGCGAAGCGAGCCTTGTCCTCGATGGCGTAGATCAGAGCGATCTGGTCGAGCCCGGCCTTGGCGACGGGCGATTTTGTCGTCTCCCACACCTCGAAGATGTTGCGGCGGCAGTGGGCCCAGCACGCCACCTCGGTGATCGCCGTCGTCCCTGGGGCGCGGCGCCGCTGATCGTAGAGCGCCTCGAACCCGGCATAGGCGTCGGCCTGGAGAAAGCCGACAAAGTCCGCGAGGTGACGTGCCGGATGCTCGGCGCCGCGATCGGGACTGTAGAAATAGGCGGCTGCCGGCGGCGCCGGGCCGCAGAACGGGCGATCGTCGCGAACATAGACCCACAATCGCCCGGTGCGGGTTCGACCGAGACCGGGCTCCAGCACCGGCACCGGCGTGTCGTCTCCGTGGATCTTCTCGGCCGCGAACACGTGGCGGCGGATGCCCTCGACGATCGGCTGCAGCAGCCAGACCGCCTGACCCACCCAGTCGCTCAGCGTCGATCGGTCGAGATCGACACCATCGCGGGCATAGATCGCGCTCTGCCGGTACAACGGCAGGTGATCGAGATATTTTGAGACCAGCAGATGCGCCAGCACCGCTGGCGCCGCCCGCCCGCGTGGCGTCGGCAGTGATGGAGCCGGCGCCTGCGTAATCGCCTCGCAGCGCCGGCAGGCGTATTTCGGCCGGACGTGCCGGATCACCTGGAAGCGGCCGGGGAGATAGTCGAGCACCTCGGTGACGTCCTCGCCCAGAGGGGCCATGTCGCCGCCGCACTTGGGGCAGCAGCAGGCGCCGTCCTGTTCCGGTTCGTGCACGACTTGCGTGCGCGGCAGATGGTCGGGCAAGGGCTGGCGCTTCGGCTTGTTGCCCTCGCGCAGCGGCAACGGCCGACCCTCGGCGGCGGCCTTGCTGATCGCCTCGGCCTCGCCGGCCTCCAGCTCCTCCAGCCGCAACTCGAGCTGTTCGATGCGTCGGCCGAGCCGCTCCGAGGAGCGGCCGAACTGCATCCGCCGCAACTTGGCGATCTGGAACTTGAGTTTTTCGATCTCCAGCGTGCGCAGCTGGACGGCGAGCTTGGCCGCCTCAAGCTCGGCGGTCGCCGTCGCCAACTCGTTCTGGCAGGCCAGGGCAAAGGCGCGCAGCGCTTCCGGATCGGTAGGCAGATCGGCCGAGGCCAGCGACATGCTCCACCGTATCGGCTGCGCCGAGAGGCAACCAGAACAGAAAGCGAATCACTGCTCCCTCACACCAGCATTGGCCGCGCCGGCAATGGCGGTGCTACGGTGCGCCGCCAGTCCATGGCCTCGATCAACAGCGCCATTTGCGCCGGGGTCAGCGTCAGCGTGCCGTCGACGATCGGCGGCCACACGAACTTGCCCCGCTCCAGCCGTTTGGCGAACAGGCACAAGCCGCTGCCATCCCAGTACAGGCCCTTCAGGTAATGGCCACACTCCGCGTCATTCAGCATACCGATCGCAATTTGTTGCAGTGGCGTATCCGTGGCATCCGCTTCATGGGCAGCGAGTTCGCGTTTATGGCCGGCAAGGGCGTGACGGGCGCCAG
>JBLMXS010000103.1:0-6887 GCA_050257895.1 Thiohalocapsa sp. | reverse complement strand
AGGAGATCGCCCGCCTCGACCCGGTGATCACCGCCCTCGCCGGGGACGGCGTGCCGTTGTCGATCGACGCCTTTCGCCTCGAGACGCAGCGCTACGCGCTGGGCCGCGGCGTAGCCTACATCAACGACATCCTTGGCTTCCCCGACCCGGCGCTCTACCCCAAGCTGAAGGCCGCGTCATGCCGGCTGGTTGTCATGCATGCAGTGCAACGCGAGACGCGCGCGCGACAGGTCGATCTCGCGGCCGACGAGGTCTGGCGCCGCATCGAGGCGTTCTTCGCCGGCCGGATCGCCGTCCTCGCAAGCGTCGGGATCTCGCGCGACCGCCTCATCCTCGATCCCGGGATGGGGTTTTTTCTCAGCACCCGGGCCGACGCCTCGCTGCGCGTGCTGGCAGGGCTGGCCCGGCTCAAGATCGCCTTCGGGCTGCCGGTGATGATCTCGGTGTCGCGCAAATCGTTTCTGGCGGCGTTGACCGGCCGCCCCAATCCGGCCGAGCGCGGCGCCGCGACGCTGGCGGCCGAACTCTACGCCGCCGCCCAGGGTGCCGACTACATCCGCACCCACGACGCGGCGGCGTTGCGCGACGCGCTGACCGTCACCGCCGCCTTAGAGGACGAGGCCGCGCGCCTGCCGACGCGTCACTCGATCACGTAGCGGGCGCACTGTGCCGCGCCCTGGCCCTGCGCCAGCTGGCAGCGGTCGTGCAGCATTCTGGCGAACGAGGCGGCGTCGCCCTTCCAGTTCTGGTATTCGGATTTCTCGGTCGGGTTCATCACGCTCGACAGGCGCTGCTTCACCACCCACCAATGGTAGGCGTCCTTGGCGAACGGGTAGCCATAGATGATCACGATTGCGAGCACGATAAGCGTCCCGAGGATGCGCCACCCGGAGGTGCCATGCCGCGCCGGCCCCGCCGGCATCGTATTCTCGACTTTGGACATCGCAATGTGCCTCAAAAAGCCCCGGCCGGAGCTCCCGCGCTTGATCGTGTACGCGGCGCGCCAGCCTGCGGCGTCTCCACTTCTTTAGTTTGGCGACGACGATAAACCCGGGGCCGGCGAAAGAAAAGAGCTGCCGCTTGTCAGCGGTGCGCCATGTGCTTCGAGACGCCATGCTTACGCACGCCTCATGAGCATGAGGAAACGTTGTGTTGGGAGGAAACCTTATCCTGAGAAGGCCGCAACGCGGCCGTCTCGAAGGATGTCGCGCCCGCGCGGCCCTTACGGCAGGTCGAGGCGGACGGTGACGGCGGCGCTGGCGATGACCGCGACGTCGCCCGAACTGTCGTCCGGCACGTCGAGCCCGCCTTTCTCGACGCGCACACTCACCCGACCGTGTGGCAAGGCGGCGGCTACCGCTTCGGCCTTGACCTGGTCCGGCCGCTGCACGCCGATCGTGACCTCGACCTGCATCGTCTCGGCGTCGACCGCGAGGCTGCGGATCAGGCTCAGCGAGCTGTGGTGGATCGCATCCTGGACCGCCCGCACCGCCGCCTTCGTGTAGTCGCCGCCGTGCAGGTCGTTGCCGCTGCCGAACTCGGTGATGATGCGCTTCAGTGCCATGGCTAGCGGCCCTCCGGCAGGTCGAGTCTGACGATTGCCGCGGCGTTGGCAATGACGCTGGCGCCACCGGCGTCATTGGCGACCTCGAGCCCGCCTTCGTACACCTCGACGGTGCCGGTGCCGTGCGGCAGCACCGCCAGCACCGCCGCCTTGTCGACGAGGTCGGGGCGCGGCACGCCGATCCGCACGTCGACCTGCATCGCATCGACCGGCTGGCCCAAGGCCCCGGCGAGCGGCAGCGAATTGTGCCACAGCGCGTCGCGCAAAGCGCGCACCGCCGCCCCGGTATAGTCCCGGCTGCGGATCGAGGTCCCCATGCCGATCTGCAACACCATGCGCTTCAAGGCCATCGGCGGTCCTCCTGCGGAGCGATCATCTCACAGCCAGCGAATGTTTATCCAGCATGAGACGAGCATCGACGAGCGCCGCCGCGGTGCGGCCAAGCGAGCGAGTGCGGGGATCGGCGCCGGCGGGGTTGCCGCGCTGGATCCGGCCGCAGCTGACGCAAGTCGTCGAGGCGCCGCCCCACGGCGCCGACTGGCTGCACGAGATCAAGTTCGACGGCTATCGCATGCATGCGCGGCTCGACCACGGCGAGGCGCGGCTCTTGACCCGCACCGGGCTCGACTGGACGCATAAATACCGCCACATCGCCGCGGCGCTGGAGGCGCTGCCAGCGGCCGAGGCCTATCTCGACGGCGAGTTGTGCGGCGTCAGGCCCGACGGCACGACCTTGTTCAGCATGATCCAGGCGGCCTCCGACAGCGGCAATGCGGAGGCGCTGATGTTCTTCGCGTTCGACCTGCTGTTCCTCGACGGCACAGACCTGATGGCGCAGCCGCTGCGCCGCCGCAAGGCCCGGCTCGCCGAACTGCTGTCCGGCAGCGGTCCACCGCTGCAATACAGCGACCACCAGGAGGGGCGCGGCGCCGCGTTCTACGTCAAGGCCTGCCAGCTCGGGCTCGAAGGTGTGGTCTCGAAGCAGGCGGCGGCGCCCTACGTGCCGGGCGACCGCGGCCTCTGGGTCAAGACCAAGTGCCTCAACCGCGAGGAATTCGTCGTCGTCGGCTGGACCGATCCCGAAGGTGCGCGGCCGCTTCTCGGGGCCCTGCTGCTGGCCTATCACGACGAGGACGGGCGCCTTGTCTATGCCGGGCGCGCCGGCGCCGGCATCGCCCACGCCGAACTGCAGCGCCTGTGGCGGAAACTGCAGCCGTTGGCGACCCAGTCGATGCCGCTCGCGGCGCCGCCGCCACGCGGCAGCCGCTTCGGCTCGCCGCTGGTGCTGTCGCGCGTGCACTGGGTGCGGCCGGAGCTGGTGGCGGAGGTCACCTTCCTCGCCTGGACCGAGGAAGGACTGCTGCGGCAGGTGATCTACCAGGGACTGCGCGAGGACAAGCCGGCGCGCAAGGTCCGCCGGCCCGCCTCGCTGCCCGCACCCGAACCGCCGCCTTCCCCGCAGCCATCGGCGGGACGCTTTCCGGCGCGGCAGAAGAGCCTGCCGGTGCCGCGCGAGAACATCCTGCAGCTCCTGTCCGATGCGGTCGCGCCGTCGCGCGAGCAGCTAACCGCGTACTGGAGCCGCGTCGCCGAGCGCGCCCTGTCCTATCTCGCTCGGCGGCCGCTCAAGCTGGTGCGCCACGTCAAGGGCACGACCTTCTACCATATGGGGCGGCTGCCCCCGATCCCGCCGGCGGTGCATCAGCTCAAGATCAGGAAGCGCGAGGGCGGCGAGGGAACCCGGCTGTGGGTCGACGACCTCGCCGGGCTCCTTGGTCTGGTCGAGATCGGCGCCGTCGAATTGCACCCGTGGGGTGCGACGGTCGACGACATCGAGCACCCCGACACGCTGGTCTTCGATCTCGACCCGGGGCCGGGGATCGGCTGGGAGTTCGTCGTCGACACCGCCTGCCGTCTGCGCTCGCTGCTGGCCGAGGAGGGCCTCGACCCGTGGCCGAAGCTGAGCGGCGGCAAGGGGCTGCACATCATGGCGCCGATCGCGCGCGGGATCGACTGGGAGGCGGCGCACCGCTACGCGCGCCGCCTGGCGCAGCGTCTCGCCGGCAGCGACCCGGCGCGCTACGTCACCGTCGCGGACCTGAAGGCGCGCGAGGGCAAGCTGTTCATCGACTATCTGCGCAACGGCCGCGGCACCACCGCCGTCGGCGCCTATTCGCCCCGCGCCCGCTCCGGCTTCCCGATAGCGGCGCCGGTCTCCTGGCAGGATGTCGAGCACGGCATCCGCCCCGACGCCTTCTCCTTCGACCACCCACCGTCCGAGGCGGGGATAGCCGCGCTCGAACAGGCGATTCGGGCCAACACGCGTCATGGCCGGGCTTGATCCGGCCATCCACGTCAAGCTCCGAAGCAGTTGCCGTGGATGCCCGGGACAGGCCCGGGCATGCGAGTGAAGATTGGGTCCTTTCGCCCGCTATTCGAAAAAGCGGCGAGTTTCAGCGATAACGCGGTCGATTTCGGCGCCCCCAAGCTGCGGATAGATCGGCAGGCTGAGGATTTGCCGCACGGTGCGGCTGGTCTCGGGCAGGCCGGCCGGGAATTCGGCGAGCCGGCCTTCATAGGCCGGCTGCAGGTGCACCGGCGCGGGGTAATGGATGCCGGTGCCGATCCCGGCATCGCGCAGATGCTCGCGCAGCCGCTCGCGCTCCTCGGTGCGGACCACGTATTGGTGGAAGACGTGGCCGGCGCCGTCGCGGCGCGACGGCAGGACGAGCGGCAGGCCCGCCAGGCCGCTGTCGTAGCGCGCCGCGATCTCCTGCCGGCTGGTGTTGTCGGCGTCGAGGTACGGCAATTTGGCTGCGAGGATCGCTGCCTGCAGCGGGTCGAGCCTTGTGTTGACGCCCGTCCGCATGCTGATGCGGTCGCGCCAGCCGTATTCGCGGATCTCGGCCAGCGCCGCAGCCAATTCCGGATCGGCGGTCGTCGTCGCGCCGGCGTCGCCAAGCGCGCCGAGATTTTTCGTCGGATAGAAGCTGAAGCAGGCGATGTCGCCGAACGTGCCGGCGGCGCGGCCATGATAGCGCGCGCCGTGGCTTTGCGCGCAATCCTCGATCACCTTGAGGCCGCGCCGACGCGCTAGCCGCACCAGCGGCTCCAGGTCGGCCGGCTCGCCGTAGAGATGCACCGGCAACAGCGCCGCCGGCCGGCCGGCGAGGCGTGCGTTGAGCGCGTCCTCGAGCGCGGCCGGGTCCATCGTGAAGCCGCCCGGCTCGATGTCGACCAGCACCGGCACCGCGCCGGCGCGCTCGACCGCCGCCACCGTTGCCACGGCGGTGTGCGACACCGTAAAGACAAGGTCGCCAGGGCCGATATCGCAGGCCCGCAGTGCCAGCTCGATCGCATCGGTGCCGCTGCCGACGCCGACCGCGTAAGGCAGCCCGAGCCAGGCCGCGAACGCCGTCTCGAACGCCGCGACCTCGCGCCCCAGCACGTATTGCCCGCCGGCCAGGACGCGGGCTATCGCGGCGTCGATCAGGTCCTTGCGCTCGAGATAGCCGGCGCGCGGATCGGTCTGCGGGATCGGTGTCGTCATCGGCAGGCTCACAGGTACTCGGAGAAGCGGGTGCGGTAGTAGTCAAGGCAGCGGCGCAGTCCTTGATCGAGGCCGACCCGCGGCGCCCAGCCGGTCAGCTCGCGGAAGCGCCGGTCGTCGGTGACGAAATCGCCGATGTCGATGCGCTTGCGCTCCTCGGGAAACTCGCGGCGATCGAAGCGGCCGCCGCCATTGGCGGCTATCACCGCCTCGGCCAGCGCCGACAGCGCATAGGGCTCCTCGCCCCCGACATTGAGCGCCAGGCCCGCGGTCTCGGGGGTCAGCGCCGCAAGCAGAAACGCCTCGACCGCGTCGTCGACATAAAGCAATTCGCGCCGCTGCTCGCCGCCCCACACTTCGAAGGCCTCGCCTTCGAGCACCCGCCGCAGCCAGATCCCGAGAAAATTCTGCCGCGCATCCTTGATCCGCATGCCGGGGCCGTAAACATTGGTCAGCCGCAATGAGCGAGTGGCGATGCCGTAGACGTCGTGGAACATCAGATGGTAGGCCTCGCCGGCCATCTTGTTGACGCCGTTGACATCGGGTGGGCGCAGCGGGTGGCTTTCATCGACCGGCAGGGTGCGCGGCCTCCCATAGATCTGGCGGGTGCCCGCGTGCACGATCGCGATCGCCGGCGCGACGGCGCGGCATAATTGCAGGAGCTGCAGTTGCGCCGCGCAATTGACCGCCAGATCGTGCTCCGGGTCGGTCATCGAATCGGCGTGGCTGGTCTGCCCCGCCAGATCGAACAGGAAATCGCGCCCGGCAAGCAGATGCCGCATCGCTGCGGCATCGCGGATGTCGGCGATGTTGAGGCGGACCCGGCTTTCGAGACCGGCGAGGTTCGTGGGGTTGCCGCCGCCCTCGGGAACCATGCTGTCGACGAGCAGGACGTCGGCGCCGAGCCCGGCCAGCCGCCGCGCGACCGCCGAGCCGACGAGCCCGGCGCCGCCGGTGATCATCACCTGCGCGCCGTCAAACGCGGCGACATCCGGGGCTGAAAGATCCACGAGACCCTCTCGCGGTGCGGGTGGCGGGACGGCCGGGCATCCCTGCGGCCGGCTTGAGAACGCGTCGGCGCGATGTCTATTCCGAGGCGGCCACCGCCATCTGCCGCACCGGGGGGTCGGCAGCCGGCACCGGCACAATCCGCTCGATAGCGATCGAGACGACGGTCAGCGGCACCGCACCGCTGCTCCAGACGCGCAGCTCGACCGCCTCGCCGTCGCCCGGCTCGATCTGAAACGCCAGCTCGTGCCGCGAGCCGAGGGTGTCGGCATCACAAAGCGCGCGCTGCGCCAGAAAGCGCCGTCCCTGCGCCGCGACGGCCTCGATCGTGGCGAGCGGCGGCGCCGGCGCGGCTGCGTTGGCCGGCGCGGCGAGATGGACCCTGGCACGGTAGCAGCCGGCCGCAAGCGTCGCATAGGGACCGTACACAAGATGCCCGCTGCGGCCGGCCTCGGCGACGATGCCGTCGGCGGTGCGCCTGCCGGCCGGGCCGACCCGCATGACCGCGAGCCATTCAATCGCGACGCCGGGAATTTCCGGGCGCGGCGGACCGTCGGCGAGACAGAGCGATGGCGGCGGCGGCTGCGCGAGCCGCGCCGCGAGGCTGGCGGCGCGCATCGGCCCGATGCTCGGCCGGCCGCCGCTGCGCCGCCGCCGCCGAAGCGAGGTGACGGGAGCGGCGCCGCGGCGGGCGGCATAGAAGCGGCGGATCAGCCCGTCGAGGCGCGCCGCCTGAACGCCCCAGCTATGTCCGCTGATCCATTG
>JBLMXS010000102.1:0-3030 GCA_050257895.1 Thiohalocapsa sp. | reverse complement strand
GCGATGCGCAGCCTGACGAATGCGGGAGTGATGGACGATACCGGCGGGCTGCTTGCGTTTCTCGATGCGCAGGACAAGGCGAAACCCGGCCCGGTCGGCTGCGTCGGCTATTGCATGAGCGGCCAGCACATCACCAACGCGGCGGCGTTCTACCCGCACCGCATCGCCTCGGCCGCCTCGCTCTACGGCGTCGGCATCGTCACCGACAAGGACGACTCGCCGCATTTGTTCATGGACCGCATCAAGGGCGAGCTCTACTACGCCTTCGCCGAGACCGACCGCAGCGTGCCGGCGCACATCCCGGGCGAGGTGAAGCGGCTGTGCGAACAGCACCGCATCAAGCACGAGGTCAAGGTGTTTCCCGGCACCGAGCACGGCTTCGCCTTCCCCGAGCGCGCGATCTACAACACGCTCGCCGCCGAGGAAACCTGGGCCAAAATGTTCGCGATGTGGGACCGCACGCTGAAATAGCCGCCGCGAGCCCCTCACCCTGTCCCTCTCCCCGCAAGCGGGGAGAGGGAACGAATTTGTGACGCCGTACCACATTCTCCCTCTCCCCGCTTGCGGGGTGAGGGCTGGCGTGAGGGGCCGGCGGCGAGGATGTCAGCGGCCGCAGCGATCACCGTCTCGGCCGGCAGGTCGGCGAGATCGGGCGCCGCCAGGACGCGCACCAGAGAGCCGCGCGGTGCGTGGCGGACCGGGTCGGAGGCCCGTGAAAACAGCACGATGACCGGAATGCCAGCGGCCGCCGCGAGATGGCAGAGGCCGGTGTCATTGCCGACTGCCAGCGCGGCGTGTGTTGTGAGCGCCGCCAACTGCGTCAAATCGGTCCGCCCGACGAGATCGACCGCCGCCGGGCAAATGGCGCTGATTGCCGCGGCGAGCGGCGCCTCCGCCGCGACGCCAACGACGACCGGCAGCACACCGCCGTCCTTCAGCGCCTGCGCCAAAGTACCAAAGCGCGCCGCCGCCCAGCGCTTCTCCGGATGCCGCGGCGACGATCCGGGCGCCAGAAGCGCAAAGCGCCGGCCTTGCAGCGGCGGCGGCAACGGACGCCCGATCGGCGGCAGTATCGGAGGCGGCGTCGGGTGGATGCCGGCCATCAGCAGCTGCTCGGCCTGCTTGTCGAGGGTATGCTGCGCGTCGCGCGCGCGATTGGCATGCGGGTGCGAGCATCCCCACGCTATCCCCGACCATTCCGGCTTGAGCGGCCATAGAAGCGCCGCGTAGACGCCGGAACGGTGCGAGGTCTGCAGGTCGTACACGCGGTCGATCCGCAATTGCCGCAGGCGGCGGCGCAGGCGCAGCCAGCCGTCCAGCGCCGGCGGTGGCGGCCGCTCGTCGACGATCACCTCGTCGAAACACCCGAGTTCGGTTGCAAAGGCGACGTACGGTGCGGTGGTCAAGAGGCTGATATAGGCGTCGGGATGATGGCGGCGGATCGCCGCGAACGGCCCCAGCGCCTGCACCATATCGCCGAACGCGCTGAGCCGGATCACCAGAACGCGGCGGGGCGGCGGCCGCATTGCCTCGAACGCCCGGAACACGGCGGCGTGCGCGGCGACGTCGCGATTGCCGATCGTGTGGTCGAGCGCCGCCGCCGCCTCCGGCGGTAGACTGCCCGGCGTCCGCATCGCCCGGTAGCGTCGATCGCGACGCCAGCGCCGCTCGTTCCAGGCAAAGAAGTGCCGCAGCGGCGTGCCGGCCGGGAAATCAGCCGCTGTCGGACGGGGCGGCGGCCTCAAGATTTGGCCTTGCCGGCGGCGCGCAGGAGGGCCGCTTCCAGCAGCCGCGACTGCCGCAGCGCATTGAACTTCTCGTCGGCGGTGGCGCGGGCCGCCGCCCCGAGCCGGCCGCGCAAGGCCGGCTGGCCGATCACATGGCCGAGCGCCGTCATCAATGCCGGCGGGTCTCCTTCCGGCACCAGGAGCCCGTTTTCGCCATGTTCGATCGCCTCGCCGATGCCGGCGTGCCCGGTCGCGACGACCGCCGCCGCCGCCGCCATCGCCTCGAGCACCACGCTCGGCAAGCCCTCGGCGTCGCCGTCCGGCGCCGTCACGCTCGGCACGCACACGGCGGCTGCGTGACGCATCGCCAGCCGTACCTCGGCCGATGACCGCCAGCCCGCGAACACCACATGCCGCAGATCCTTCGCCTCGTGCCGCAGCCGGCCGCCGAGCGGGCCGTCGCCGATCAGCACCAGCCCCACCTCGCCGCCCTGTCGCTGCAGCAGCCGCATCGCCGCGATCAGGTCCGAGACGCCCTTCTTCTCGGTGAAGCGCCCGACAAACAGGACGTAAGGCTCCGGCCAGGCCGGCGGCGACGGCGCCACCCCCATATCGAGCTCGATCCCCTGATGGATCACGGCGAGCTTCTCCGCCGGGAAGCCGCGCGCCAGCAGCCGCTCGCGAACCGCCTCGGAGACGCAGACAAACAGCGCCGCCTCCTCCTGCAGCGCGGTGAGCCGGCGCTGGTAGACGGGCGGCAGCAGATGCCGGCGGTAATGCCGCTCCTTGCTGGCGTCGGCGCCGTGATAGGTGACGACGAGCGGGATCTCGAGCGCTCGCGCGATCGGCAAGGCGAGCGCGCCGCCGCGCCCGAAATGCGCATGCAGCAGCACCGGCCGCAGGGCGCGCAGATCAGGCCGCGGCGGCAGGACGCCGCAATGCCGGAATAGCGTCCGTTCGACCGCGCCCCAAGGGCCGGTACGGCCGAGCCGCAGCGTCTCGCGCGACAGTGCGGCGGCGCCGTCCTCGAGATGACAGCCCAGCCACACCGGCCGCAGCTGCTCGAACCCGAGATAGAAGCGCCGCAGGAACCCGACCTCCGACGCCGGCGCCAGGCGATGCCGGTAAACCAGAAGCGTGCGCGCGAAAGCCCCTGCCGGGACGCCCCCAGCCGCAAGAGGCGGCGGGCTGATTGCCGGCGCCTCGCTCATTCTAGCAGCCCCTCGTAGCGCGCCGCGACCTCGTCCCAGCCGAGGCCGCGCTGCGTCACCAGGGCGCCCCGATGCCAGCGGCGCCACAATTG
>JBLMXS010000101.1:0-7829 GCA_050257895.1 Thiohalocapsa sp. | reverse complement strand
GGTTCCCGCAGCCATCATGCCCGGCCCCATGTTTCCGCCCATCATGCCCGACCCCGCGTGGCCGCCAGGTCCTTGCACATCCCGCACATCTGGCCGTCCTTCGGATAGTCCTGATACTTTGCCACGGCCTTGCTGACCCTGCCGGCGGCTGCCGCCGCTAATACCGCCAGCCCAATGAGCATCGCCAGCCGGGCGAGCCATTCGCGCCGCGACAGCATCAGATCCTCCTATCCCACCGAAGCTGATCCCGAATAATCTCTGCGGGAGCGGACGGAAATTGATCCGAGTCAAGAGCCAAGAACGGTTTCCCGGCTCTACGTAGACGCGCAGGACGCCGCCCGCCCTCCCTTGTCCGCACCCCGGTGTTGGGGCCATCTCTATGCCATTAAACAACGGTGGTTATGATCCTGGCGCGGGAATAGGAGGCAGGCGATGAGTAGGCTAGTGGGGGCACGCTCGCTGCGGGCCCTTGATCTGCGCGGGCTGGATGCACCGCGCCTTGCGCAGCGGGCGTTCGAAGCCATCGAGGCGCTTGCCGCTGACAAGGCACTAGGATCGTCACCAGTCACGAGCCCTTGCTGCTCCATAGCGAACTCGCCCGGCGCGGTTTTCGCTTTTCCAGCAAAGCTCATCGGGCGTGTTTTTTCACGACCATTCGCCGCAACGGCGTGAGCTAGCAACTCATGCAGCCCCGCGCGACGCGCTTCGGCGGATGAGGAGATCAGGCCATCAAGCAGGCCGCCGGGCGGCGCGATTCGGAGCCGATGCGGGTACGATATCCGAATACCGCGGAGGTGCTGCCGTTTGTGCAGCCCAGACCCTAACACGGCCATGGTGCGAACGACCGAACAGGGCAGCTGCCGCCGACCCCACCAGCCGCAAGGTCGGGTTCGGATCGAACTCAGGCGCCTCGCTGACGATCCTGCGAACGGCCGCTGTCAGCGACAATCCTGCCATCAGGCGGGCACCAACAGGAGGCGCGCGCGGACGGCGCATCAGCCCGGCGTCATCGTTGCGCACCTTGCCGACCCGGATCCGATGCGGATGTCGGGCAAAATCGACCGTCGGCAGGCGTCGGCGCTGGCGATGGCGTCAACCGACATGAGACAGCAGCGCCGACGAAACCTTGGGGAACCGTTTAGGGTGTTGACATATTGATGACACGAACACGTTATCGATTTGGCAAGCGTCTACTAACCCCCTTGAAAAGATGGTGGGTGCACAAGGACTCGAACCTTGGACCCGCTGATTAAGAGTCAGCTGCTCTACCATCTGAGCTATGCACCCGCGCCCACCTGCGCACCACCGGAGTCCCTGCCGGCGTCCGGGAGGCGGCGTCTATAACAAACAGCGCGGCGCTTGTCGATAGCGGCGCCGGCGGGGCTGGCGGCAGGAATTAGGCCGACAGGACCGGGGAGGCGGGGGCCGGCGCCGCGGCAGCCTGTGGCGCGGCAACCGGCCGCGCCGCGGGCTGCGGCCGCGGCGACCAGGTGAAGATCGACGACATCGCGTAATTCCACACCACCGATACGGCGGCGCCGGCGAGGCCGGCGAGCCACCACGAATGGTGGCCAAAGACGAGGTAGGATGCGACGCCGACATTGGCGGCGGCGCCGGCGCCGCACACCGCGTAGAACGAGACGAGGCCGGTCAACAGGCGGCGGCCGCGCAGCCGACGGTCGCGGTAGGTGAACAGGTTGTTGAGAAAGAAATTGCCGGTCATCGCCGTCACCGTCGCGGCCGACTGCGCGACCGCGAAGGCGAGGAACAGCATATGCGTCGTAAACCACAAGGTGAATAGATGCGTCCCGACGCCGAGCCCGCCAATCATCGCAAACAACAGGAAGCGCACCGGCAATGCCGGCCCGACCATCTTCTGCAACAAGAGCGTGGCGTATTCCCACGCCACCATCGCGTCGAGCTTGCTCTCGCCGTGCACGCGCGGGCGGAAATTGAGCGGCACCTCGGCAAAGGCGAGCGGCCGCGGCGACGATGCGAACAGGTCGAGGAGGATCTTGAAGCCCTGGCCCGACAATGACCGCATCGCCTCGCCGAACGCCTCGCGCTCGATGAGAAAAAAGCCGCTCATCGGATCGCTGAGGTCGGCCTTGACGACGAGCCGGCCGAGGCGGGTGGCGACATCGCTGATCATGACGCGCGAACGCTGCCACTCGCCGAGGCTGCCCTCGGCGATATGGCGGCTGGCGACGACGATGTCGAGCCGCTCGGCCTTGATCTTGGCAAGCATCCCCGGCAGCAGACTCTCGTCATGCTGCAGGTCGCCGTCCATCACCGCGGCGTAGGGCGCCGCGCTTGCCAGGATGCCTTCGATGCAGGCCGAGGCCAGGCCGCGCCGGCCGAGCCGCTGCAAGACCCGGATGTTGCCCTGACGGCGCGCCAGCGCGCGCACCGCATCGGCGGTGCCGTCGGGCGAGTCGTCATCGACGAAGATGACTTCCCAGGAGAGGCCGGCCAGCACCCGGTTGAGCCGCTCGACAACCAGCGGGACGTTGTCGCGCTCGTTGAGCGTCGGGATGACGACCGCCAGTTCCGGGGCGGAGTTGGCCGGCCCCGCCGCCATCGCCGGCGCAGGCCCATCAAATCGCGCTGCCGGGGCGGCAGCTTCGATGGGTGAAGGCTCGGCAAGATTCATGACGGCACCAGGCAACAGAACGCGGGCAATAGTCCCACATCGATGCCGGCGAGGCTATTGGCAAAAAATTAGGAAACGGTTGACAGGCGGCGGGCAGCGCCGACAGGCTTGCTTTAGCCGGCGTCGGCGGCGGCCTCGGCAATCGACAGCGGCTGCAGATAGAGCTGCTCGAAATCGGCCAAGGCCGCCAGCTCCTCCATGTTGTCGATGACGACCAGCTGGTCCTTGATCGTCACTAGCCGGTCGAGGCGCAGCTGCTGCAGCACGCGGTTTACGTAGGGAATGCTCAGCCCGAGGGCATCGCTGATCATCTCCTGCGTCAATGGCAGGCGATAGGAGCGCTCGCCGGCCAGCCCGATGCGCCGCAGCCGGCCGTGCAGCTCCAGCAGCAGGTGCGCGATGCGCTGCGCCGCGGTGCGCCGCCCGACGGCGATCAGGTGTTCGGCGAGGATCGCGGTCTCGCCGGCAAACGACCAGAACAGCTTGGCGGCGAGCTGCGGATGGGTTTCGAACAGCCCCAACAGGCGCTGCACCGGCACCGGCGCCACCACCGACGGTGCCAGCGTCTTTACTGTATAAAGCGCGTGGTCGAAGCGGCAGCTGGTGACGCCGGCAAAATCGCCGGGCAAGAGGAAATTGAGGATCTGGCGCTGGCCGTCGCGCAAGATGCGGTAGCGGATGGCGATTCCGCTCGTCAGCAGAAACACGTTTCTGCAGCGCTTGCCCTCGCTGATGATCTCGCGTCCAGCGCCGACATGGCGGCTGACCGCGTCGAGGTCCAGCAAAACCGCCAGTTCGGATACAACCTCAGGCAGCAGTGACTTCCGGTTGAGAAATCGCCCCTGCTCCGACGGCGCTGCGCTGTCGATCCCCACTGCCTGCCCTCCCCTGCTCGCACTCTTGGTCTTCGTGGCGCGCCGCGGTTTTCCCACCGCAATGTTGCCTTTTTAGCACATCGGCGGTGTTCCCGGTCGACTCCCGATCTGCACGATGAAATGTAATCCGATCTGTCGCTTAATGAAACGGCACTTAAGGTATAACGTGATAATCCCTGTTCGCGATTCCTGAACGACATACGGCAATCTGACAGCGCAAGGACAGGCGCTGCACGACTGCAACACTGTCTCCCGTCGAGCCCAGTCACACCGGAGCGGTTCCGAGTGCCGGTCAGCACCGCAGCCGCGGCCCCGCACCGGGTGGGCATTGCACGGGGGAGAGGATGACAAACCGGCGTAGCGCAATGGCGATGACAGCGGCCATTGCCATCATCATGTCGGCGCCTTTGGCGCTTGCTCCACGCAGCGCGCAGGCCGATGAACTGGCTGATCTGCGCGCCAACCAGCAGCTCCTGGAACAGCGCCTCGACCAGCTGGCGCAGATCCCGGGGGCGGGCCACCTCTACCAGGGCCCGGGCGGCGCCAAGACGGCCGGCGCCACCATTGTCGGCGGCAGCTTCCCGCGCTCGTTTCTGATCCCGGGCACCGACACCTCGATCCGCGTCGGCGGCGCCATCCGGTTTCACATCAAGCACAATTTCAACGGCGCCAATGTCCATGCAGTGCCTGCCTCGTCGACCAATTTCGGCAACAATGGCGACATCAACGGGGCGCCGCTGCACCAGCATGTGGCGCTGGTCGGCGGGAAACTGGTCAAGGCCGGCAACCCGGCGCGCTCGCAGGGGACTGACGTCACCTTCTTCTCGCCGCAGCAGTCGAAGGTCAATTTCGAGACCCGCACCCCGACCGCCTGGGGCGAGGCGCGCACCTTCATGGAGTTCGACTGGGCCGGCGCCTGCAGCGAATGCGCCGGGTCGCTGCGCTCGACGAACAGCCTGCATCCGCGCCTGCGTTACGCCTATGCGACGCTCGGCGGGCTGCTCGGCGGCCAGGCCAACTCGAACTTCGCGGATCCCGACGCCGGCGTCGACAGCATCAATTTCGGCGGCATGACCGGCAGCCGCGGCGTCACCCGCATCCCGCAGCTGCGCTACACTTGGGCGCTTGCCCCGTGGGGCTGGCCGGGCGCCTTCTCGGCCTCGGTGGAAGCCCCCGAGACCGAGAGCTGGCTCCCCACCGGCGGGTTCAGGCAATCGGATTCGCCGAACCCGACCGGCGGCATCAACCCGTTCAAGGCCGCCTCGCCCGACGTCACCTTCGCCTGGTACATCCCGCAGCCGTGGGGCCACGCCGATTTCGGCGCGGTCGTCCGGCCGGCGCTGCAGATGAAGGACGGGCTGGCGATCGACCGCACCTTCACGGGCTGGGGCCTGGCTTTCAGCGGCGATTACAAGCCCGGCTGGTTCGGCTGGAAGAAGGACTACATTACTTGGCAGTTCACAGGCGGCGACGGCGTCGGCCGCTATCTTGCGGGCAACACCACGATGCTCGCCCTCATCACCAACTATCCGGCGGTGCGGCCGACCTTGGCGACCGTCGGGAATGTGCGCGCGCGCACCGTTTGGGCCTGGGGCGGCAACACCGGCTACCGCCACTGGTGGACCCCGACGCTGCGCTCAAACGTCGGTTTCGGCATCCTCCATCAGGACATCAACAACCTCGGCGGGGCCGACGGCTTTGTCTGCTCCGGCGGGGTGCGCTTTGCCGGTACCGGCGGCTGCGGCCTCAACAAGGAGCTGGTCACCAGCGAGGTGAACCTGATCTGGAACCCCGTGCCGTTCGCCGATCTCGGCGTCGAGTACTTCTGGGGCCACCGGGTGGTGCTGAGCAATCTGAAGGGCGACGTGAACGGCATCATCGGCACGTTCCGCGTCAACTTCTGATCGCAGCCTAAGAGGGACGACCGGTCCGCCGCAGCTGGCGGACCGGTCTGCCTCGGTTAGCAAAGCCGGCAACAGGACAGGCGGCATGATCGAACTCATCAACGAACTTCCCGACAACGTCATCGGCATCCGCGCCTGCGGCCGCGTGACCAACGAGGAATGCGACGAGATCCTGCGGCCGGCGATGCAGCGCGTTCTCGACGCCCACCGCAAGATCCGGCTGTACTACGAGATCGGATCGCGTTTTCCCGGCGCCGGCTGGGAGGATCTCGACGTCGCGATCGACCACATGCCGCAATGGGAGCGGATCGCGGTGGTGACCGACACCGGCTGGGTGCGGCAGAGCGTCAATGCGCTGCGCTTTCTGCTGGCGAGCGAGGTGCGGGTCTTCACCAGCGAAGAGGCGGCGGACGGGCGGGCCTGGGTGGCCGCCACCGCGGCCGACCTGCCGACCGCCGCGACGGTCCGCGAGGCGGGGGCGCTGCGGCGGGCGAGCCGCGGCCTGCCGCGCTCGCGCCGGCTGCCGCCCGCACGCGCCGTGCGGCGCGGCGACCGCGAGCGCCGCGCGGAGCCGCGACGGCAGGCCGATACTCGATGATAAGCTCCACAGAGCCCGCGGAAGCGGCTCCGGCGGCGCTGTGACGGTTTTAGCACAGGCTGGCCAAATGCGCACATAGAGCGATGATGGGCCGGCTGGCCAGGATGGGCTGAGGGAGGAGGAACGCCATTGTAGTTCAGGCACTTGCTCCGTAACTTACGGTAGAAGCTTCATATAGATGAATCTACTTGCGCAAGGAACCTCTTGCGCAACCGTTGGAATGTTTTCCCCGAGCCCAACCAGACGGTTGGTTACGCGATTGGGCTCGTCCGAAATTCGGCCCGGCCCGATGCGGCTATCTTACGGGGGAAAGCATGACGAACCGGCGAACCAGCGCCATAGCAGCCGCCTTCTCTGGGGGACTTGCCTCAGCGCTCTTGGCAACCTGTCCCTATGCCGCGCAGGCCGATGAACTGGCCGACCTGCGCGCCAACCAGCAGCTCTTGCAACAGCGCCTCGACCAGCTGGCGCAGATCCCCGGGGCGGGGGGTCTCTACCAGGGACCTGGCGGCGCCAAAACGGCCGGCGCCGGCATTGTCGGCGGCAGCTTCCCGCGGTCGTTCCTGATACCGGGCACCGACACCTCGATCCGCGTCGGCGGCGCCATCCGGTTTCACATCAAGCACAATTTCAACGGCGCCAATGTTCACGCGGTGCCCGCCTCGTCGACCAATTTCGGCAATAACGGCGACATCAACGGGGCGCCGCTGCACCAGCATGTGGCGCTGGTCGGCGGGGCGCTGGTCAAGGCCGGCAACCCGGCGCGCTCGCAGGGTGACGACGTCACGTTCTTCTCGCCGCAGCAGTCGAAGGTCAATTTCGAGACGCGCACCCCGACCGCCTGGGGCGAGGCGCGCACCTTCATGGAGTTCGACTGGGCCGGCGGCTGCACCGAATGCGCCGGTTCGCTGCGTTCGACCAACAGCCTCGCGCCCCGCTTGCGCTTTGCCTACGCGACATTGGGCGGGTTGCTCGGCGGCCAAGCCAACTCGAACTTCGCGGATCCCGACGCCGGCGTCGATAGCATCAATTTCGGCGGCCTGGTCGGCAGCCGCGGCGTCACCCGCATCCCGCAGCTGCGCTACACTTGGGCGCTTGCGCCGTGGGGCTGGCCGGGCGCCTTCTCGGCCTCGGTGGAAGCGCCGGAGACCGAGAGCTGGCTGCCGACCGGCGGGCTCAGGCAATCCGATTCGCCGGACCCGGCCGGCGGCATCAACCCGTTCAAGGCGGCCTCACCCGACGTCACCTTCGCCTGGTACATCCCGCAGCCGTGGGGCCACGCCGATTTCGGCGCGGTCGTGCGGCCGGCTATGCAGATGAAGGACGGGCTGGCGATCGACCGCACCTTCACCGGTTGGGGCCTGGGTTTCAGCGGCGATTACAAGCCCGGCTGGTTCGGCTGGAAGAAGGACTACATCACCTGGCAGTTCGAGGGCGGTGACGGCATCGGCCGGTATCTCGGCGGCAACACCACGATGATCGCGCTCATCACCAACTATCCGGCCGTGCGGCCGACCTTGGCGACCGTCGGAAATGTCCGGTCGCGCACCGTTTGGGCGTGGGGCGGCAACACCGGCTACCGCCATTGGTGGACCCCGACGCTGCGCTCAAACGTCGGTTTCGGCATCCAGCACATGGACATCAACAATCTCGGCGGGGCCGATGGCTTTGTCTGCGCCGGCGGCGGGCGTTTCACCGGCGGCGGCGGCTGCGGTCTCAACAAGGAGCTGGTCACCAGCGAGGTGAACCTGATCTGGAACCCCGTGCCGTTCGCCGATCTCGGCGTCGAGTACTTCTGG
>JBLMXS010000100.1:0-12466 GCA_050257895.1 Thiohalocapsa sp. | reverse complement strand
CGTCGTAGACGCGGTCGCTGCCAGCCAGCATGCCGGTATGCGAAGAGGCGGCGCGCGCGCCGGCCTGCGAGCGCCCGGCCTTCAGCACCAGCACCGGTTTCAGCCGCGCCGCCGCCCGCGCTGCCGACATGAACTTGCGGCCGTGCGTGATGCCCTCGGCATAGAGCAGGATGGCGCGGGTATGACGGTCGGCGGCGAGAAAGTCGAGCATGTCCCCGAAATCGACATCGGCCATGTCGCCAAGCGAGACGACGTGCGAGAACCCGATGCGGCGGGGCGCCGCCCAGTCGAGCATTGCAGTGATGATCGCGCCCGACTGGCTGACAAAGGCGACGTCGCCCGGCGGCGGCATCAGATGCGCGAAGCTGGCGTCGAGCCCGATCCCCGGCACGATGATTCCGACGCAGTTCGGCCCAATGAGGCGCAACAGGTATGGCCGCGCCGCTTCGCACGCCTGTTGCTGCAGCGCCCGGCCGCGCTCGCCGAGTTCGCCGAAGCCGGCGGTGATGACGACCGCGGCGCGGGTGCCGCGCGCGCCCAGTTCGGCGATCAGCGGCGGCACGGTCTCGGGCGGCGTCGCAATGACCGCGAGGTCGGGGGCGTGCGACAGGCTCGCGACGTCCGGGTAGACCGGGACCCCGTCGAGCGCGTCGTGGTGCGGGTTGACGAACATCAGCTCGCCATGAAATCCGCCATGACGCAGGTTTTGCGCAACGACGGTGCCGACCGCGCCGGGCCGGTCGCTGGCGCCGATCAGCGCGATGCTCGCCGGCTGGAACAGCTTGTCGAAATTGCGGATGGACATGACGGCTCCGGTGGAGGCGGCGGGCCGCTACCGCTATGCCGGCGGCCGCCGCCTCGCATTGATCGGTGTCAAGCCGTCAACGCCGGCCGATCACCGACCGCCTGGGACCGATCAGCCGCTTCATCGCGTCGAGCAGTAAAAGCGCCGCGACGCCGGCGCCGAGCGCAACGGCGATATCGTCGCCGTGCAGCGGGCCGAACGCGAACAGGTCGCGACTTGCCGGGATCACGAAGATCAGGGCGAGGATCGCCGAGGTGACGCCGAGCACCCACCACAGCGTCGGGTTCGGTCGGCGGAACGCCGCGAACAGTGACATGGCGCTGGTACGGTCGACCAGGACCAGCCCGATATTGGCCGCCACCAGCGCCGCGAAGGCGAGCGCGCGGGCGTCCTCCGCCGGCAGGGCGCGATGCAGCGCGAAGACATAGAGCGCCCCGACGACGACCAGCAGCACAAAGCCCTGCAGCAGGCTCCAGACGACGAAGCGCCGCGTGAGCAGCGGCGCCGCCTGATCGCGCGGCGGCCGCCGCATCGCGTCCGGCTCGGCCGGCTCGGCCTCGAACACGATCGAGCACACCGGGTCGATTACCATTTCGAGAAACGCGATATGCAGCGGCAGCAGGATCAGCGGCAATCCGAACAGCAGCGGCAGCAGCGCCAGCCCCGCTACCGGCACGTGCACCGCGAAGATGTACGCCATCGACTTGCGCAGGTTGTCGTAAATCTGTCGCCCGAGGCGCACCGCCGTGACGATCGAGGCGAACTCGTCGTCGAGCAATACCAGGGCCGCCGCCTCGCGCGCGACGTCGGTGCCGCGCGCACCCATCGCGATGCCGATATGCGCCGCCTTCAAGGACGGCGCGTCGTTGACGCCGTCGCCGGTCATCGCGACCACCTCGCCGCCCGCCTTCAGCGCCTCGACGATGCGCAATTTCTGCTCCGGCATGATGCGGGCAAAGACGCTCGTCTGCCCGACGCAGCGCCGCAGCGCGGCCTCGTCCATCGCGGCGAGTTCGCCTCCCGTGATCACGCCGCCGCCAGCTATGCCGGCCGCGGCGGCGATGGCCTGTGCGGTCTGCGGATAATCGCCGGTGATCATGACGACGCGAATGCCCGCCTGATGGCAGTCGCGGATCGCCTGCGGCACGCTCGCCCGCAGCGGATCGGCAAGGCCGACGAGGCCGAGGAACCCGAACCCGAACTCGAGCGGCGACGCCGGCCGCTCGGCCCGTCGCGGCAGGACGGCGGCGGCGACGCCGAGCACGCGCATGCCGTGCCTGCTCATCGCCTCGAGCGCCGCCGTCATCGCCGCCGCGGTGGCGGCATCGGGGCGGCACAGCCTCGCGATCGCCTCGGGCGCGCCTTTGGCGGCGACCATGAGCCTGTCCGAGCCGTCCTCCTCCCAGACCTGCGTCATCGCCAAGAGCTCGGGCCGCAACCCGTATTCCCAGACGAGACGACGCGGCGGCGGCACCGGAAGACGCTGCGCGGCCAGGGCATGCAGCGCCTTCTCCATCGGATCGAACGGCGCCAAGGCGCTTGCCAGTACCGCATAGTGAAGGAGCCGCCGCTGCGCCGTCGGCAATTCGCCGCTGTCGTCGACGCGCCAGGTCGTGCCGGCGGTCCACAGCTCGGCGACATTCATGCGGTTCTCGGTCAGCGTGCCGGTCTTGTCGGTGCACAGCACCGTCGCGGCGCCGAGGGTCTCGATCGCCGAAATCCGCCGCGTCAGCACGCCGACCCGCGCGATGCGGCGGGCTCCCATCACCATGAACACGGTCAGGACGAGCGGGAATTCCTCCGGCAGCATCGACATGCTGAGGGCGATACCGCTGAGCAGCGCATCGAGCCAGCCGCCGCGCCACAACCCGTACAGCACGGTGGCTAGGGCGCTCACCGCCAGACTTGCAATGGCAAAGCGCAGGACGAGCTGCCGCGTCTGCCGGCGCAGCTGCGGCGGCTCGGTCTCGATGCGGCTGACGGCGAGGCCGATGCGGCCGATCTCGCTGCGGCCGCCGATCGCCGTGACGCGGGCGGTGCCGCGGCCGCGGACGACGAGGGTACCGGAAAAGACGAATGGCAGGTCGTCGCCGCCGGGCCGGCCCGTGGCCCCCTCGGGGGTGCTCGCCAGAGCGGCCGCGAGCTTGCGGACCGGCACCGATTCGCCGGTCAGCAGCGATTCGTCGGTCACAAGATCGTGCGCCGATACTAGTGTTGCGTCCGCCGGCACGCGGTCGCCCTCGGCCAGCACGACGAGGTCGCCGCGTACCACCTCGCGCCCCGCAATGCGCCGCTCGACTCCGTCGCGAATGACGAGGGCGCGCGGGCTCGTCAGGTCGCGCAGGCTTTCGAGGACTTTTTCGGTGCGGGTTTCCTGAACCAGCGCGATCGAGACCGAGGTGCCGGCGAACAGCAGCAGCACCACCGCTTCCTTGAGGTCGCCGAGCACGAGATAGACCGAAGCGGCGGCCAGCAGCAGCGCAAACATCGGCTCGGCGACGACATCGAGGACGATGCGCAACAGGCTGCGGCGCTGCGGTCCGGGCAGCTCGTTGCAGCCCTCCGCCCGCAGGCGTGCCGCCGCTTCGGCGGCGCTGAGGCCGCGATCGGCCGCCGCATCGTTCATCGAATACATATACCGCGCCGCTGCCGCGGCGGATTGATCCGGATCAAAGCGGCGGCGGCCGCTTTCGGTATGACAGGTACGGCGAGCTCGCAACGGAGGCGTGCGATGAAGGTATCGGAGATTATGACCGCACCGGTCGTCACGGTGGCGCCGGAGACGGCGATCGCGGAGGTGGCGCGGCTGATGCTGCAGCACCGCATCAGCGGGCTGCCGGTGGTCGACTCGCACGGAGCCGTCGTCGGCATCGTCACCGAGGGCGATCTCTTGCGCCGTGCCGAAACCGGCACCGAGCGCCATCGATCGCATTGGCTGGAGCTGCTGATATCGCCGGGCCGGCTGGCGGCGGAATACGCCGGCGCGCATGCGCGGCAGGCCGGCGAGGTGATGTCGCCATCCGTCATTTCCGTCACGCCCGACGACGGGCTGGAGCGGGTCGTCGCGCTGATGGAGCGGCAGGACGTGAAGCGTCTCCCGGTGGTCGAAGCGGGACGGCTGGTCGGCATCGTCAGCCGCGCCGATCTGGTGCGCGCGCTGGCCCGTCGGCTGGCGCTCGGGCCCCAATCCGCCGGCCGCAGCGCTGCCGGTGCCGCTGCGGCCACCGCTGGCGACGCGGACATCCGGGCGCAGATTCTGGCCGAGATCGCGCGCCAGCCATGGGGGCCGCGCGCCAGCGTCGACGTCAAGGTCAGCGGCGGGGTGGTCGAGCTGTTCGGCAGCATCACCGACGAGCGCGAACGCAACGCGCTCAGGATCCTGGCGGAAAACACGGCCGGCGTCACCGCGGTGCAGGACCGGCTGGTGTGGGTCGAGCCGCTCTCGGGCTTCGTCGTCGGGGCCGACGGACCGGTGGTCGGCAGCGATTGACGCCGGCGGAGCGTTTGAGCTTGATCAACGCGGCGCCGACCGCCGCCGTTAGACTCAACCCGATGCGAGCCGCATGGTCCGCCCCTGAGGGGTATTAGAGGCATTCCAGAGGTATCCAGATGACCAGCAAAGCCGCCGCCACCCCGCCCGCCGACACACTCGAAGTGCGACACCGCCGCTGGTTCGCCGGCTTCGCCGAACAGCATCTGCTGCCGATGTTGACCGAGGCCACTCAGTCGGTGGAGCGGCGCGGCTTCAAGGCGCAGTGCCGGTTGGTGCGCGACGGCGACGCGGTGGCCGGCGAGATGATCGTCGTGCCACCGGGCCTGCCGCCGCGGGCGGCGCCACCCCGCCTCTCGGTGACCGCGGCGCCGGCCCCGAGCGGCCTCGTCATCGAATTTACCGGGACCTACCCGAATGCCGGGGCCGAGGGCGGATTCGGCGCCGAAGTGCAATACGACACGATCTATACCGACGAGCTGCCGTCGAGCATCGCCGAGTTCGTGGCGCTGGCGACCGGCGCCGAACCGCGTTGACGCGGGCGCCGCTGCCGTTTCTGCGGATGCGCCGCGGTCAGTGGGCGATCAGGACGGGCAGCGGCGCGTCGGCCAACACATGCTGCGTAAAGCCGCCGAACACCCACTCCCGCAAGCGGCTGTGTCCGTAGCCGCCCATCACCAGGAGGTCGGCCCGCCCTGACACGGCGGCCAGCAGGCTGGCGGCGGCGCCGGAGTGGCCCGGTGGCACGCGTGCGGCGGTGACGGCGAACCCGTGCCAGCCGAGATTACGCACCAGGTGATCGGTGTCGTGGCTCTCCGCATCCTCCTCGACGCTGACCACCAGCACCTGTTCGGCCCGCATCAGAAACGGCAATGCCAGCGCCACGGCGCGCGCCGCCTGCGGCGTCGGTTTCCAGGCGATAGCGATCCGCTTGAAGCTCTCCGGCATCGCCGCGGCGGCCGGGATCAGGATCGGCCGGCCGGTGTCGAACAACGCGGCTTCCAGCGTCGATTGCGTAGGAACATCCTCGCCGCCGCCGCGCCGCGCGACGATCAGGTCGGCGGCGGTGCCGTAGGCGGTGATCCAGCGCGCCTCGTCGCCGATCTCGACATGGAACTCCGCAGACGGCGACTCGGCAGAGGGCGCCGCGGCGGCGGCCGTCGGGACGCTTGCCGCGGCGAGATTGGCGCCGGCGCAGAACCGCGCAAAGATGTCGCGCGCGCGGGCCTCGCGCTCGCTTGCGTCGTGTTCCAGGCGGTCGACGAGGCCGGCTGTCAGCACCCCGGCGCCGGTATCGACGGCCATCGCGGCGGCGGTGGCGACTGCATCGAGGCGCACGTGCAGCGCGTCGAGATGGGCGGCGAAGCCGCGCGCCACGCTGAGCGCCGCGGTTAACGTCGCGACATCGCTGTCGGTGCCGCTGGTCGCTACGAGGATCGTCTTGATCATCGACCTCTCCTTGGGGCTGCGCCCGCCCGCGCAGTGTACCGCATTCGCTGTCGTCGCGTGAGATGCGGCGCGCAGGGTGCGACTGGGGTGCGGCTGCGGCAGGGCGCGCTTCGTCGCATAGCCCCTGTTAGCCCGGCCCCTGCACGCTTCGGCCGGCGCGACCCCTATACGGATCAATCGGCGGAACGCAATTCGTAGAGGCGCCCGTTGCGGTTGGGGTCGGAATCGTCCGGGATGGACAGATAGAGTTCGTCCTTCCAATGCGAGAAGGCGCCGCCGCCGGTCTGCCTGATAACGGCGTGAAGGGAGTGCGGCGGCCCGAGCGGCCTGCCATCCTCGCAGAGCCGGAGCGGCGAGCGCCGCGGCAGCGCGTCGGTATCGGCGAGGCTCGCCAGCAAGGGCGCCTCCGTCAGGCCGCCGAGACGGCATACCCAGCAATGCTCCTCCTCATGCACGAAAGGGCCCGGAAGCACGACGCGCAACCGCGGCACCTGCTCCGACCGGTCGCGGGCCGCGAGGGCGCGCACCCCCGCCCGGCCGGCCGCTGCACCGGTTCCCGTATCCGTCGCGAGTGCATTGTTGTTGATGATCAGCACGAGCGCGTAGTCGGAGGTGATATCGGCATCGTGAATTGCGGAAAAGCCGAGCGAGCGCAGCTCCTCGACCAGCTCCCGCCTGGCGTCGCTGCCGGTGATGCGCCGGATGAAACGGTCGAGATCGAGCAGCACCGCCCCGTAGCGATGCAGCGCCAGGATCAGCTCGCGGCGCGCCTGCGGCGTCATCCCGCAGGTGAAGTCCGTCATCACCGCCACGGTCTGCGACAGGTCCTCGCCCTCGAGGCATTCGGGAAAGCTGCCGAACAGGTAGTCGTGCGGCGCCAGTTCCTCTTTCCCCAGCTTGCCCCATTGCGCCGCGACATGCGCCCCGACCGCGATGCAGGCCTCGTACCGCCGCTCGCCCCCCTCGATCCCCAGCGCCGGAATGCCGAGCGCGGCCAGCAGCAGCGGCAACACCCCGATGCCGGCGCCGATTTCGTGCACCGCGCATCGTTTGCCGAAGTGCGACAGCAGGATATGCGCCGCCTGCACATCATGCTTCAGCAGCACCGAGCCGCGTTCGGCGAGCAGGGCGTAATGTTCTTCGGCACCGGACACCTGCACGCCCAACTCGGCGATGCGCGCCCGGATGGCGGCGGTCGCCAGCGCGTCGACCGCGCCGGCCACGGCAAGCACCCGCTCGCCAGTTGGCTCGACAAACCGCAATTCCTTGCCGGCGAGGCGGGGCCGGAAGTCGCCCATGTCCGGCAGCGTCTGCGGCCGCGGCGCGGCGAGAAACCGGTCATACACCTCCGCGGCGGTCGCCAGCGTCACCGCGGCGCCGGCGCGGGCGGCGCCCTCGAAGATCGCGCCGTAAAGGTCGCGGATCGGCCCGTAGCAATGCGGGTGCACGAGGGCGCCGCTGTCGTCGATGTTCATGCCGTGCATCGAATGCGCATGCGTCTTGATGAACAGGACGCCGTCCCAGCGAAACGAGCGCTCGACGATCTCCTGCGCCAGCTTCTCCGGCTCCGCAAAGCCTTTGCGGATCTCGCGGTCGCCCCAGTCCAGCGAAGCCGCCATCGCCTTGATCGGCGCATTCCAGATGAAGAATTTGTCGGCCGCCGCGGCCTCGCGGTTGCCCCAGGCGAATTCCGCCGCCGCCTTCTCGCTGTCATAGGCTTTCGGCCCGGTTGCCGGCAGGCAGAAATACGGCGCCTCGAAGCGGGGGTCGCAATGCGGCCGCCCGGCGGGAAAGGTGAAATCGCCAAGGCAGCCGTGCTTTACGAGGCGCGCCATCTCGTCATGGATGTTGCACCCCTCGGGGTCCGAGCCGTTGAGCGACCACAGCCCGTGCACGAAGAACCAGCGCTCCGGCGCGTAATCGAACTCGCGGCGCGCCGATTGGAGCCATAGCTCGATGGCGCATTCGAGGCGCGGACCGTCGAGCGCACGGCTCTCCGCGCTGCCCATATAGGCGGCCCGCTTGGCGTCCTTCAGGCCCTGGACCCAGGTGAAGTTCTCGTGATGGATGTGGATCTGAACTTCGAGTTCGCTGTGCTGCCGCAGGTAGCGCAGCGGCGCGCCCTTGATTTCGTGCTCGGCGGGGCTCGGACGCGCGAAACCGAGCCGGTCATGCGGCGCGGCGCGCACCAGATCTCGATCGTCACCAAACCGGATGTTCCAGGCGTTGTGATAGAACAGGGTCAGCCGGCGGGCGAAATCGACCTGGTTCACCGCATCGACAAACCGCGCGATCGCCTCGGCGCTTTCTTCGATCGAGCGGTTGCCGCCCCACGGCTCGAAATGATCGCAGTGAAAGTAGACGATCTCGCCAATGTCCAGCGCCTGCAGCCGCTCCGCCGTCGCCGCGGCGATGCGCGTGTAATCGCTCAAGATCAGCTTGCTCCTCGGCGCTTCTGTCAGTGCAACTGTGCGCCGGTTGACGACGCCGACGCCGGCGCCGTGTAGGACGGCAGCGCGGCCAGCTCCGGTGCGGCCGCGACGGCCGGTTGCGGCGGACTGCGGTCGTCGGCCGCGAACTCCCGGAACGGATCCTCGTTGTCGCCGAGCGGCCGGTTGCTGTCGCTGTCGATCCAGGTGCGAAACCACATTTCCAGCGCCAGCAGGTTCCACAGCCTTGTGCCGTGCTCCTGCTGCCCGCTGACGTGCTCGGCCAGCATCTCGCGCACGAACTGCGGACGCATGATGCGGCGGTCGCAGAACCGCTCGCTCAGCAATACCGCCTCGGTCTGCGCCCGGATCTCCTCGCGCATGAACTTTCGCACCGGGACGCGGAAGCCGACCTTGGTGCGGTACATGCATTCGTGCGGCAGATAGGGTTCGAGCGCCGCTTTGAGCAGCGCCTTGCCTTCGTCATCCCATACCTTCTGTTCGCCGGGGATGCGCACCACCCATTCGACAAGTTCATGGTTGAGGAACGGCGCCCGGGTTTCGAGACCGTGCGCCATCGCCGCGATGTCGACCTTGACCAGAAGGTCGTCGGGAAGATAGGTCGCGACGTCGATGCGCCCCGCCTGCTCCTCCGGCGTCACGCCGTCGACGATATGCGGCAGAAACCGGTCGTAGGAGCAGCGGTCGAGATACGGCAGCATCGCAAGATCGTAGCCGACGAGCTTGTTGCTCTCGCGGAACGTCTCCATCAGGTAGCCGTAGGTGTCGCTCGCCGGGCGCCGCGGATCGCCGTCGGCGGCGCTGATCTCGTAGAGCTCTGGCACGCGTCGGCCGCCCTCGGGCGGGGTGCGGCGGCGCATCCCTGCATAGCGGAAGTAGCGCGCGTAACCGAGCAGGTTCTCGTCGGCGCCGTCGCCGGTGAGCGCCACCGTCACGGTCTGTCGCGTCTCGCGCGACAGCGCGTAGGTGACAAGCGACGAAGAATCCGAGAATGGCTCGCCGTAATGCCAGGCGAGGTCCGCCATATTGCCGATCAGTTCCGAGCCGTAGACGAATTTGTGATGGTTGGTGCGGTAGCGCTCGGCGACCATTTCGGCAAAGCGGGTCTCGTCGTAATCGCCGAAGCCGAAGCCCGACGAGAAGGTCTCGATGCCGCCGCCATGCGATTGCGCCATCATCGACACGACTGCGCTCGAATCGACGCCGCCCGATAGAAACGCGCCGAGCGGCACGTCGGAAATCAGGCACATCTCGACCGCCGCCCGCACCCGCTCGATCAGCTCGCGCTTCAGGTCCTCGGGATTGCCGCGGACCGGGTTCTCGCCGGGCTCGGGCAGGCGCCAATAGCGCTCGATGACCGGCGCCTTGTCGCGCGCGCAGACCATGAAATGCGCCGGCTTCAGCCGCTTGATGCCGGCAAACGCGGTGCTCGACCCGAGCGTGCAGCCGAAGCTGAAGAAATCGTGCACCGCCTCGAGGTTGGGGACCCGCGGGATCTTCGGCCAGGTGAGGATGCCCTTGATCTCGGAGGCGAACAGCAGCCCCTCCCGGCTGTCGCGGTAATAAAGCGGCTTCTCGCCGAAGCGGTCGCGCGCCAAGACCAGCCGCTCCTGCGCGGAATCCCAGATCGCGATCGCGAACATGCCGGTGAGGCGCGTGAACAGGCCCGTCCCCCAATGGCGGTAGCCGTTGACGATGACCTCGGTGTCGCTGCGGTTGCGGAAACGGTAGCCGGCGGCGATCAGCTCGGCGCGCAGGGCGAGGAAATTATAGATCTCGCCGTTGAAGACGACGTGCACGGTATTGCCGATGTCGTGCATCGGCTGGGCGGCGGCGTCGCTGGTGTCGATGATCGCGAGGCGGGTATGCACCAGCGCCACGCCAGGCGCCGTCCAGCAGCCCCAGCCGTCCGGCCCGCGATGCCGCAGGATCGCCGCCATCGCCCGGCCGCGCTCGGCCAGCACCGCCTCGGGCACCAGCGTGGGCTCGCGCAGCAATACCCCGGCCACGCCACACATGCGACATCCCCTTACTCGTTGCCGTTCGGCACTCGCATCCTGAACCTGAAGCCGGCACGTCAGGTCAGCGTATCATTGCAGCGTGTCGCCGGTTGCCGGCACCAGCAACACGTAGCCATCGGGCCTGCCATTCGGGTCGTCCCCGGCCATGGTCGAGAAGTACAGCGTGACGCCCCAATGCGAAAACCGGCCGCCGCCGAATTCGCCGATGATTTTGTGACCGGCATGCGGATACGGCAGCTGATAGCCCTCTTCGAAGACGAAGACCGGCGAGCGGTTCGGGTGCGTCGAGTTGTCGGCTAGCGCCGCCAGATGCGGCACCGCCGCCGACCACATCTCCCCGCCGTGTTGCCGGAACGGGCCGACAAGCGGCTCGGTGCGCCCCGGCACCAGGTCGAAGCGCGATTGCCGCACGCGCTCCTCCGGCTCCTCCGGCGGCGCGACCCGGATGCGTCCGCGATCGTCGGCGACCGGCGACCCGACCAGGCGGTCGTCGCGCAGCAGCACCAGCTCGGCGTTTCCCGCCAGGGCGGACGGCGGCGGCGCCAACCAGCCGGCTGCGGTGTTCTCGAAGGGACCGGTCAGCGGCAGGCCATAGCGGCGGCCGGCCGCGCGCTCCGGCGGCAGCTTCTCGACCGCGACGAGTGCGACATATTCGCGGCCGTTGTCGTTCGGGTCGGAGCTGTCGGACGGCGCGAAGTAGAAGCTGCCGCCCCAGTGCGAGAAGCGGCCCTCGCCCCTCTCGGCAATCTCGTCGTGCCGCACATGGGCCCGCGACAGCTGTCTGCCGTCCTCGAACAGGAAGGCCGGCGACCGGCGTGGCGCCGCCGCAGTATCCGCGAGCCCGGCGAGTTCGGGCGCCTTCGCCTCCCACAAATGGCCGCGGATATGGTTGAACGGCCGTGCCAGCAGCCGCCGGCGCGCCGCCAGCACATGCAGCGCCGCGCCCGCCAGCGAGGCCGGGTCGTCGTCGCCGACCGGCAGTGCCACGCGGCCCTCGGCATCGCGCGCGACCCGCCCGACCAGCCGCTCGTCGCGCACCAGATACAGCCCAGCGCCCGGCTCCTCGTCCGGCGGGTTCGGGAGATGGCCCGTCCACATCCCGTCGGCGCTGCGGGCGAACGGCCCGATTACCCGGCGGCCGAACCGCCACGCCATCGAATTGCCGCCGGGGATCGGCGAATCGATAAACACGCCGGCCGGCGCGACGCGGTCGAAGACGTATTGGTTGCAGCCGAACCCGGCGCTGCGGTCGTGCAGCCGCACCAGGCGGAAGCCGTCGCGGCCGTAGAAATCGACGATCTGCTGCACGCTGGCGCGCTCGTATGGGTAGCCGCCGATCCAGTCGATGTAATCATGCCAGCGGCTCATGCCGCGCGCCGATCCGCGACCGTAATCGCGCAGGCTCCGTATCCACGGCCGCAGCCGGCCGGCATGCCAGGCCGCCCGCGCCGCCGGCCCCTCCATCCGCCAGATCAGTCGCAACGCGTAGAGGAGCCGCAAGCCCAAGCCGCGCGGCAGCCGGTTGTAGCGCCGCTTGATGCGCTCCCATTCGTCGGTCTCGGCGCCGAGATCGTTGTAGATCGCGATAAACAGCTTGCCGCCGACCGGCACCAGCGGCTTGACGTTTGCAAGCGCCTCGTACATCGCCCCGGTGTGGTGCAGGACGCCCCAGGAATAGACGATGTCGAACTGGCCGAGCGATGCCATGTAAGCCTGGTCGAGCACCGAAGCCTGTTCGATCGCCCATTCCGGATCCTCGGGAAAGAACCGCCGCCGCAGCTCCCGCGCACAGGCCACCGAATGCGGATCGTAATCGAACGAGTGGACCCGCGCGCCGAGGCGCCGCGCCGCCAGGCTGAACAGCCCGCTGCCATTGCCGATATCGAGAAAGGATTTGCCGTCGAGTCGTTCGACGCCAAGAAAATCCTGCAGCGACTCCTCTGCCGCGGCGATCCGCTCCGCCGTCAGGTGGTGCAGAAAGCGGCTCCAGTTCTTGCCGAACTCGAAGCGGGCGCCGCGGCGGACCTCGATCAGATGCTGCTGCGCGGCATCGGCCGCGGCAGGAGGCGCACCCCCGACTTCCGGCGCCACGGCGGTCAGGTTGGAAACCCCTTGCGCCACGGCGCTAATGGGTCAGCCCCGGCGATGCTAGGGCTGCGCCGCCGCGCCGGCGGCCGCCGCATGGTCCGGCAACGCGACGGCGCTCAGCGCGGCGGGGGCAAGCTCGATCGAATAGACGCGGCCGTTGCGA
>JBLMXS010000099.1:0-18903 GCA_050257895.1 Thiohalocapsa sp. | reverse complement strand
TCGTCTCGCGCAGGCTGCCGCGGAACAGGAAATTCTCCTGCAGCACGACGCCGAGGCTGGAGCGCAGATGGTCGACGTCGATCTCGCGCAGGTCGTTGCCGTCGATCTTTATGAGGCCGTGATAGTTGGAGTGCAGCCCCTGCAGCAGCCGCGTCACGGTCGTCTTGCCGGAGCCGCTGCGCCCGACAATGCCGAAGATGCTGCGCTCGGGGATCGTGAACGAGACGCGGTCGAGCGCCGGCGTCGTCGCGCCGAAATAGCTGAACGTCACGTCGTTGAACTCGATCCGCCCGGCAAATGGCGTGCGCACCCCGCGCCCGCTGCGCCCCTCCTCGGGCGGCTGGTTGACGACGCTGGACACCCCGGCGATCGCGATGCGAGTCTCGTTGATCTCGACGATCCCGTTGGCCAGCTGGATGATCGGCATCGTCACCCGCTGCGTCATGATGATGAAGGCGAAGATCGCGCCCGCGTACATCATCGCCGAGTGGTTGACGAGCGCCAGATAGACCGCGACGGCAACCGTCCCGGTCAGCATCAGCATTTGCAGCGGGTGAACCACCGACTGGAGCAGGTTGCTGGCGCAGCCTTCCTCGAACCGGGTCTGCGCCACCTTGGTGATCCGTTGCTGCCAGTCGTGCCGCTGGCGGGCGTCGAGCGCCAGCGACTTGATGGCGCGAATGCCGTGGATCGCCTCGACCAGCTGCGTGCCGCGCTCGGACTCCGCCTGCATCGCTTTTGCAACGGTATCGCGGATCGTCGGCAGCATGATGACGATCCACCCGCAGATCAGCAGGCAGAGAGCCAGCACGCAGGCGGTCATGACCGCGTTGACCATGAACATCAGCGGCACGAAAATGAGGATGACGACTATGTCGACCACGCTGCCGAACAGCTGAGTCCTCATGAACTCGCGGATGCGCTGCAGCTCGAAGATGTTATGCAGGATGCCGCCGGTCGTCGTCCGCTCGAAATATTCGATCGGCAGGTTCAGCAGCTTTGAAAAGATGTGCGTCCACAGCCTGCTGTCGGCGCGCGCGATGAGGAACAATACGAGATGACGGCGCGCATAGCCGTAAATTGTCTCGAACACGAGCAGCAGCGCAAAGACCGCGCACAGCACCCCGAAGGTGCTCATGCTGCCGTAATAAAGGACGCGGTCGATCATCACGCGCCAAAATACGATCGGCGAGACCGCCAGCACCCCGAGAAACAGCGAGCTGACAATGATGTCGCGCATGATGCGGCGGTCGCGCAACAATTGGCCGAAGATCCAGCCGATCCCGAAGGGGCGCTCTTCGTCGGCCAGCGGGAACTCGCGCGTCAACAGGATCGTGTCGCCGTCCCAGGCAGCGTTGAGGCGCTCCTCGTCGACGACGAGCGGCGCTTCTTCATGGCTGTTGGGATCGCGCAGCACGGCGATGTGCGGCCAGCCGGGAAGCTTGCTCTCGGTTTTCAGCAGCACCATCGCGGCGCCGTTGCGCAGCAGCAGGATGGCCGACAGCGCCGGGCCGACGTTGAACAGATCCTGCCAGCGCAGGCGCTCGACGCGACCGCGCAATCCCGCATTCTGCGCAATCCGCAGCGCTTCCGCGACCGACGGGTCGCGGTCCGGGAGTTGCGCCGGCGACAGCCGGACGCGGTGCTGCTTGGCGACAATGGCGAGGCTGTCGAGCAGCGACCTGTCCGAGGCCGCCGCCGCGCTCGTTAAAACAACGGAAGCGTCGTCGGGCACTGTCCCATCACCGTGTCGCACGGGTTGCAATGCTGCGGCCGCCCGAACAGTGATGCGGCCCCCTCCGGCCGGCTATGCCGCCGCCTTTCATCGCCCCGAGAAAGCACAGATGAAGGCAACGGGTCAAGGGGCGAGGGGTGGATGACTGGCGGAGGACTGGGCCGGCCTTGCCGCGCTCACAGCGCGGGCGGCGCCGAGACTGGCAGCGTTGCAACAGTAACTAACGGTTCGTTCGGCGCCGCCGCGGCGTCCTGAGCGCCGGAAGCCCCTCGGAAGCCCCGGGGGAGCATTGACTCTGCGCCGCGGTGCGACTATCGCGCCAACGGCAGGATCCGTTGTTGCGCAGGTTGTGAGATGAAAATCAGCTTCGCCGAATTCGCGCTGCCGAGCGCCGGCGCCGTCGTCGTCGGCGCCTGGGAGGACCGCGTCCTGACCGCCCCGGCCCGCCAGCTCGACGAGGCGACTGGCGGCGCGGTCAGCCGCGCCGTCGCCGCCGCGCCGAAGTTTCACGGCAAGAAGAGCGAGTTTTTGGCGATCGTCGGACCGCCCAAGCTGAACCTCAGCCGCATCCTCGTCGCCGGCCTCGGCAAGCCCGACGCGCTCGATGCGCGGCTGCTGCAGGATCTTGGCGGCGGGCTGGTGGCGCAGCTCAACGCCGCCGGCGAAAGCGAGGCGACCGTGGCGGTGGACCTCGGCGCCAAGGCGGCGTTGCGGCCGGCCGAGGCCGCCGCCAATGTCGCGTTCGGGGCGGCATTGCGTTCCTACCGCTTCGACAAATACCGCACGACGCAGAAGCCCGAGCAGAAGCCCTCGCTGGCCGCGATCACCGTGACCAGTGCCGCCGGCGCCGCCGCCAAGGAGGCCTACCGCTCGATGGGCGCCGCCGCCGAGGCGGTGGCCTTCGCGCGCGACCTGGTGTCGGAGCCGGCCAATACGATCTATCCCGAGACATTGGCCGAGCAGGCCGCCAGCCTGCGGGAGTTCGGCGTCGGCGTCGAAATCTTCGACGAGAACCGGCTGCGCGAACTCGGCATGGGGGCGATCCTCGCGGTCGGCCAGGGCAGCCTGCGGCCGCCGCGCGTCGTCATCATGCAGCACAATGGCGGCGCCGCCGGCAGCCCGCCGCTCGCCTTTATCGGCAAGGGAGTGACGTTCGACACCGGCGGCATCTCGATCAAGCCGGCCGCCGGCATGGGCGAGATGAAATGGGACATGGCCGGCGCCGGCGTCGTCATTGGGCTGATGCGGCTACTGGCGGCGCGCCATGCCAAGGTCAACGCGGTCGGCGTCGTCGGCCTCGTCGAGAACATGCCGTCGGGCTCGGCGACAAGGCCGGGCGACATCGTGCGCTCGCTGTCCGGCCAGACGATCGAGGTCTTGAACACCGACGCCGAGGGCCGCCTCGTGCTCGCCGACGCGCTGTGGTACTGCCAGGATCGTTTCAAGCCGCAGCTGATGATCGACCTGGCGACGCTGACGGGCGCCATCATCGTCGCGCTCGGCCACGAGCATGCCGGGCTTTTTGCCAACAACGACGAGTTGGCCGAGCGGCTGGTCGCCGCCGGCAACGCGGTCGGCGAGAAATTGTGGCGACTGCCGCTGGCCGACACCTACAACCGCGCGATCGACAGCGACGCCGCCGACGTCAAGAACATCGCCGGCGACCGCGCCGCCGGCAGCATTATCGGCGCGCAGTTCGTGCAGCGCTTTGTCAACAGCGTGCCGTGGGCGCATCTCGACATCGCCGGCGTTGCCTGGTCGAAAAAAGACGCGCCGACCGTGCCGAAGGGCGCCACCGCGTTCGGCGTGCGGCTCCTCGACCGCTTTGTCGCCGACTACTACGAGAAAGGCTGAGCGGGGTCGCGTGCCGGAGATCGGCTTCTACCACCTGCTGCGGACGCCGCTCGAGCGCGCGCTGCCGCGCCTCTTGGAGCGGGCGCATGGCGCCGGCTACCGCATCGTCGTGCGGGCCGCGTCGCGCGAGCGCGTCGAGCAGCTGAATGCCGTCTTGTGGACCTATGACGAGGCGAGCTTTCTGCCGCATGGCTCGGCGCGTGACGGCGATGCCGCGAGCCATCCGATCTGGCTGACCGATCGCGCCGAAAATCCCAACGCGGCCGGCATGCTGGTGCTGGTCGACGGCGTCGAGGCGGACGACCTCGACACTTTCGCCCGCATCGCCGACCTGTTCGACGGCGCCGACGCGGCGGCGGTGGCGGCGGCGCGTGAGCGCTGGCGGCGCGCCAAGGCCGCCGGCCACCACCTGACCTATTGGCAGCAGACCGAGAAGGGGTGGGAACGGAAGGCCTGAACGCGGTTCGTGGCGCACCGGACGGCGGTCGTCCCGGCCGCAGCGGGACCGCCGGCGGTCCATTGCCGCCGGCGAGGGGCGCCGTTATAACCGCGGCCTTCCCGCACCAAAGCGAGCTGGACTATGGCCATCGAGCGGACCCTGTCGATCATCAAGCCGGACGCGACCCGCCGCAACCTGACCGGCGCGATCAACGCGCGCTTCGAGCAGGCGGGGCTCAAGATCGTCGCGCAAAAGCGGCTGCTTCTGACGCCGCAGATGGCCGAGCGCTTCTACGCGGTGCACGCGCAGCGGCCGTTTTTTCGCAGCCTGTGCGACTTCATGAGCTCGGGGCCGGTCGTCGCGCAGGTGCTGGAAGGCGAGGGCGCGGTCGCCAAAAATCGCGAGGTGATGGGCGCCACCGACCCGGCCAAGGCCGATCCCGGCACGATCCGCAAGGATTTCGCCGAGTCGATCGAGGCCAATTCGGTGCACGGCTCCGATTCGCCGGAGAATGCGGCGCAGGAAGTCGCTTTCTTCTTCGCCGGAATCGAGATCTTCCCGTAGGAGCCATCGTCAAGCCCGGGCATGCCGAGTCGGCAAGCTCAATATCCTGGTACTATTCCGCCACTTCCTGCGGGTGCAGAATAAAGCCGGCGGGGCGTCCGGCCAGCTTTGCCGCCTCGGCCGGCGGCAATGACGCGTCCCAGGCGTTGGCGTCGAAGCGCATGCCGTTGACCCCGTCGGCCTCTTGCGAGACGACATAAAGCAGGGGCGGCACCATCTCCGCCGGTTCGACGAGGCGCGGCGCCTTGCCCTCGCGGCTCATCTGGCGCATCTCGTCGGCCATGCCCGGCGTGTTGGCGCCCGCCCCGGGGTTGACGATGTTGATCGTGAGGCCGGTGCCGGCGGCCTCCTTGGCCCACACCTCGGTCGCCATCTCCAGCGCCGCCTTCGAGGCGCCATAGGGGTGGGTGCCGGCCCGGTTCATCGTGTCGAGCTTGGTCGTGACGTTGACGATGCGGCCCCAGCCGGCCTCGACCATTGCCGGCGCCACGCGCCGCGACAGCCGGTCGGCCGCCAGCACGTTGGTCAGCATGACGTTGTCGACGATCTCGTCCGGCACCTGCCAGAAATGCTGCATCGTCGCGCGGCGAAAACGCGGCGGGTCGATATAGGTGAAGGTCAGCCCGGCATTGTTGACGAGGATGCCGATAGGGCCGAAACGCTCGCGCGCCTGGGCCACAACGCGGTCGCACTCGCTCCGCTCGCGCAAATCGGCGACGAGCGGTAGGACGCTGCCGCCGGTATTGCCGAGCGCGGCGGCTGCCTGTTCGACCTCGGGAACGTCGTCGGCGATATGGCCGACCGCCACCACTCGGCAGCCCTGGCGCGCCAGCCCGAGGCTCATCGCGCGCCCGAGTCCGCGCAGCCCGCCGGTGACGATCGCAACCCGCTGTTCCATGACACCCTCCATCCGCCGCCGCCGCGATGCTAATACAGATGGCGCGACAGCGATAAGGGAACGCGGATGGAAACCCTGGGCCTCGGCCTCTATTTCGAGGATCTGCCGGTCGGGCGACGGTTTCGCACGATCGGCCGCACCGTCACCGAGGCCGACATCACCAATTTCGTCAACTGCACCGGCATGGTCGAGGTGCTGTTCACCAACACCGAGTTCCTGGCCGAGGAAAGCGACATCAAGGGCCGGCCGGCGCCGGGGGCGCTCGTCTACGCCTTCGCCGAGGGGCTCCTGGTGCAGGCGACGATGCAGCACACCGGCTTTGCCTTCCTGCACATGGAGCTGTCGGTCGAGAACCCGGTCGTCGCCGGCGACACGATCCACGCCGAATGCGAGGTCATCGAGGCGCGCCGCTCGCGCAGCCGCCCCGGCCGCGGCCTCGTCCGCACCCGGGTCCGCGTCAAGAAGCAGGACGGCGAGACGGCGCTGGTCTATACGCCGCTGCGAATGGTCAAGTGCCGCGATATTGAAGGAAAATAGGTCCCTGCGACTGCAGGGACCCATCATCGAGCAGTGCGGGTCGCCGGGATAGGTCCCCGCCTCCGCGGGGACCTAACTGTGGTTCTTTGTTCGTCTAGCGCAGCTCGGGGACGATCCAGAACGGCTTCTGGCCGCGGGCGACGCGCTGGCAATTGTCGAAGGCGTTGCGCCAGCGCTTCGGGTGGTTATCCCATGTCGGGCCGGCCGAGTGGGGGCTGAAGATCGCATTCTTCAGCGTGAACAGTTCGTGGTCCGGCTTCGGCGGCTCCTCGACCATGACGTCGAGCCCGGCGCCCAAGATACGCTCGTCGCGCAGCGCGTTGTAGAGCGCCTTCTCGTCGACCACCGGTCCGCGGCAGGTGTTCACGAGGATCGCGGTCGGCTTCATCATGGCGAGCTCTTTCTCGCCGATCAGGTTGTGCGTCGAGCGGTCGAGCGGCACGTGCAGGCTGACGATGTCCGACGTTTTCAACAGCTCCGGCAGCAGCACGAAGCGCACCTCGAGCGCGTCTTCCGCCTGCGTCGACAGCCGGTTGATGTCGTAATACTGGACGCGCAGATCGAACGCCTTGGCGCGGCGCGCCACCTTGGTGCCGATATTGCCAAGGCCGACGATGCCGAGCGTCTTGTCCTCGAGCTCGTAGAACTTGGCCTGGTTGAAGTCGTTGCCGCGCCAGCGCCCGGAGACGACGCCCTCGTGCACCCAGATCAGTTTGCGCGCGACGGCGAGCATCAGCATCATCGCGTGCTCGGCGACGGCGGTGGCGTTGGCGCCGCCATTGTTGCAGATCGGTACGCCGGCAGCGCGGGCGGCTTCGAGATCGTAGGTGTTGTAGCCGGCGCTCAAGGTCTGAACCAGCTTCAGCTTCGGCGCCTGGCTGTAGAACTCCGGCCCGTGCTTGTACTGGCCGGCGCCGATATAGAAATCGGCGTCCTTCAATAGGTTCCAGAATTCGGGCCGGCCGTGCGGCGCCGTCACCAGTTCGAGGCCGCTCGGCAGCATGTCATAGGCAATCTTCATCGTCTCGTCGCCGTGGCTGTCCGGCGTCAGGATGCGGGGCATCGGCTTGTCTCCTTTTGGCGAGGTTGTCATCGGCGCATCCTAGCGATGGCGGCGTAGGGCGGACAAGCGCAGCGCAGGCCGCCGCGGACGCGGATCAAGCATTGGCGGATTGCGCTTCGCTTATCCGCCCTGCGTCGCTACGGTGCGGCCGGCAATTTTGGCAACAGGAGACCGGCCGCGATGTCCGATGACGACAATCTCGAGTACCGCTTTCAGAACCTGCACGAATTCGTCAAGGTCGCGCGGCAGAACCTCAACCGCAACAACTGGGACTACCTGATCGGCGCCTCCGAGAGCGAGACGACGCTGGCGCGCAACCGGCTGGCGCTGGATTCGTGGGGCTTCCGGCCGCGCGTGCTGCGCGACGTCTCGCGGGTCGATGTCTCGAAGGAGGTGTTCGGCCGCAAACTGCGCATCCCGGTGCTGACCGCCCCGGTCGGCTCGCTGGAGAATTTCGAGCCCGGCGGCGGCGGCACCGTGGCGGCGGCCACCGCCAAGTTCGGCAACGGCATGATCCTCTCCTCGGTGTCGCATCCCGGCCTCGAAAAGACCGCCGAGGCGGCGCCGGACGGGTTCCGCGTCTTCCAGCTTTACGTGCGCGGTGATGAGGCGTGGGTCGACGACCATGTGCGGCGTGCGATGGACAGCGGCTATGCCGCGTTCTGCCTGACCGTCGACACCGACAGCTATTCGCGGCGCGAGCGCGACATCGCCAAGCGCCACGAGCGCCGGCGGGTGCGGCCGGGCGATGCGCGCGTCTACCAGGCGCGCTTCAACTGGCGCGACATCGAGCGGATCAAGCGGCTGTCGAAGATCCCGGTCATCATCAAGGGGATCGCCACCGCCGAGGACGCCCGGATCGCCGTCGATCACGGCGTCGACTGCGTCTATGTCTCGAACCACGGCGGCCGCCAGCTCGACCAGGGGGTCGGCTCGGTCGACGTTTTGCCGGAGGTCGTCGAGGCGGTCGGCGGTCGCGCCAAGGTGTGGGTCGACGGCTCGTTCAGCCGCGGCACCGACATCGTCAAGGGGATCATCCTCGGCGCCGACTGCGTCGTCGTCGGGCGACTTTACGTCTATGGCCTCGCGGCGGCCGGCGGGTCGGGCATCGTCCGGCTGTTCGAGATCCTCGAGGACGAGATCCGCATCTGCCTGTCATTGCTCGGCGTCAATCATTACGGCGAGCTCGACAAGAGCTATCTCCGCCCGGCAAGGCAGGTCGTCGCGCCGCACGTCCACAGCCCCTTCCCGCACCTCGACCTGCCGAAAGAGACGTACTGAGGCGCTTGGATTCCCCCTCACCCCGGCCCTCTCCCCGCAAGCGGGGAGAGGGAGAGCGCTGGCGACGCTCAGGCGGTGGTGGCTGATTTCTACGGCTGTTGCAGCTGGGTTCCCTCTCCCCGCTGGCGGGGAGAGGGACAGGGTGAGGGGCCTTTTCCGGCTGCGAGCTTGATCAGCCGACCGGGATGCCCTTTCTGGCGATGAATTCAGGGAAGGCTTCGCGGGCCTTTGCGTTGCGGAAGCCTTCGGTGGTGAAGCGGCGCTCCTCGTCCCATTGCTGTTCGAGGTCCTGCGTCATTTGCTTCAGCATCAGCGCCTTGATGCCCATCACCGCGGCGCGGTTGTTGCCGGCGATGGTCTTCGCCAATTCCATCGTCTTCGCGCGCAGCTCTGCCTTCGGGACGAGGTGGTTGAGGAGGCCAATGCGGTAGGCTTCCTCGGCCTCGACAACCCGCGCCGAGAACAGGAGCTCCTTGGCGATCGGCCAGCCGACCTGGTTGGGCAGGGTCCAGGTGCTGTTGATGCGGCCGTAGGCGGCGGCGAGGAAGCGGAACTTCGTCTCCTCGCAGCCGATCCGCATGTCGAGCGAGGAGGCGATCACCGCCGCCCCGCCAAAGGCGAGGCCGTTCATCATGCCGATATTCGGCTTTTTCGACAGGCTAATGTCGAGGTAGCCGCGGCGCGTCCGCATACGGTCGAGTTCGTCGTCCGTGAAGCGGGCGTCGTCGTCGAGCTGCTCGCGGATGTCGCCGCCGGCCGAGAAAGCGCGGCCGGCGCCGGTGATGACGATGCAGCCGACATCGTCGTCGGCGTCGAACTGCGTTACCGCGTCATGCAGTTCGCTGACCAGCTTGCGGTTCATCGCGTTCAGCTTCTCGGGGCGGTTCAGCGTGACGATGCCGACGCCGTCCTCGATCTCGACCAGGATGTGCTCGTAGCTCATCGACCCTCTCCTCGGGCTGTTTGCAAATTTATTGGGTCATTGCGCCGCGGCGAGCGTCGTGCCGCGCCGCAGCGCCGCCGGCAGGCGCGCCAGGCAGGCGGCGATATCGCTCGGGCGCACCGGCTTTGCGAGAAAATCGTTCATGCCGGCCTCCAGGCAGCGCTGGTGGTCCTCGGCGAAGGCGTTGGCGGTCAGCGCGACGATCCACACGCTGCGCCGCTCCGGCTGCGGCAGGGCGCGGATCGCGGCGGTGGCGGCGAGTCCGTCCATCTGCGGCATCTGCACATCCATGAAGACGACATGGTAGGGCGCGCGGCGCACCGCTGCCACCGCCTCGCTGCCGTTGTCGACGGCGTCGACGAGGCAGCCTTCCTTTTCCAGCAGCCGGGTGATGACCAGCTGGTTGACCTTGTTGTCCTCGGCGATCAGCACGCGCAGCCCGGCAGCGCGCGGCGCGCGCCCGGCGGATGCCGCGGCGACGCCGCCGGCGGGCGTTGCGGCCGGCTGCGGCAGCACGGCGGCGTAGGTGGCCGACGGCGAGCACGGCTTGATCAGCACCGCCGCGAACCCAGCCGCCGGCGCCTCCCGCCGCAACTCGACGAGGCTCGGCGTCGTCGCGAGGATCAGCCGCACGCCGGCCAGTTCGTGGCGGGCCTTGATCTGGCGGGCTAGGGCGCGCGGATCGGCGCCGCCGACCGCCTGGTCGATGATCGCCGCAGCGACCGGCGCGCGGCTTGCGGCCGCCGCCAGGAGATGCGGGACGACGCGACCTGTATCGGCCACTGCCTCGACCCGCGCGCCGCGGCTTCTCAGCTGGTGGATGATGATCTCGCGGCTCACAGCGTTGTCGCCGGTGAACAGGATGTGCATCCCGTCGAACGCGGGCTGCCGCGGTTGGGCCGGTATGCTTCGGCCCGGTGCCAGCGCCGCGGTGAACCAGAATTGGCTGCCCTGGCCCTCCTCGCTGGCGACGCCGATCGTGCCGCCGAGCAGGGCGGCGAGCTTGCGCGAGATCGCAAGGCCAAGACCGGTGCCACCATAGCGGCGAGGGACGCTGGCATCGGCTTGGCTGAACTGCTCGAACAGCTGCGGCAGCACTGCCTCGGCGATGCCGACCCCGGTATCGGCGACGTCGAAGCGCAGCATAAAGCGCGCCCCGGCGCCGCGCCCGGCCGGCGCGACCGAGATCGCGACGCCTCCGTGCTCGGTGAATTTGATCGCGTTGCCGACCAGGTTGTAGAGCACCTGGCGGATCCGCCCGGCGTCGCCGCAGGCCCAGTCCGGCGTGCCGGGGGCCAGATAGAAGCCGAGTTCGAGCCCCTTGGCGAAGGCCTGCGGCGCCATCACGTCGCAGACGCTCTGGACTAGCGGCTCGACCCTGAAATCAGCCTCGTCGAGCGCGACGCGGTCGGCCTCCAGGCGAGAGAAGTCGAGGATGTCGTTGATTACCGACAAGAGATGGTCGGCGCTGTCGCGCACGATCTCGGCATAGCGGCGCTGCTCGGCGGACAGGGCCGTGTCGAGCAGCAGGCCCGTCATGCCGACGACGCCGTTCATCGGCGTGCGGATCTCGTGGCTCATCACCGCGAGGAAGCGCGATTTGGCGCGGTTGGCCTCCTCGGCCTGCTCCTTGGCGGCGACGATCTCGCGCTCCGCGCGCTTGCGTTCGCTAATGTCGCGGATGACGATGGCCGCCTTGCGGCCGCCGGCGTCGCGGAAATCGGCGAACGCCACCTCGATGTCGAACTGGCTGCCGTCGGCGCGGCGGCCGACGAACTCGCGGGCGCCGCCGGGGCCGGCCAGGAACTCGCGGAACGCGTCGTCGTCGGCGACCAGCGCGGCCACGCTGTGGCCCTCGAGCTCGGCGCCGCCGGCAGCGAACATGCGGGTCGCCGCCGGGTTGACGATCTCGACGACGCCGGCCTCGTTGGCGGTCAGGATCGCGTCACGCGCAGTCTCGATGATGGCGCGGAAGCGCTCGTTGCCGATCTGCAGCGAGGTGAGGGTGCGCGACAGCCGCTCGCGCTCGCCGCGCAGCGCCGCCTCGCTCGCCGCCAGCGCCGTCTCCGAACGCTGTCGACGCAGCAGCTGGCGCACCAGGAGGCCGGTAAAGACGAGGACGACGAAGGCGGTGCCGAGCGCGGCGCCCATCAGCCGCGTGCGGCTGACCTCGAATTTGGCGAATAGATCCTTGTCCGACAGCCCGACACCGACGATCAGCGGATAGTCGGGCAAGGCGCTGTAGCTGACGACGCGCGAGACGTCGTCGAGCGGGCCGTGGACGTGCGAGCTCTGGTCGCGCGCATTGGGCGGCAGCTGCAGCTTGACGCTCTCGCCGATCGTGATCTGGGCCTTGTAGCGCTGGCCCTGCGGCCGCGGCGTCCCCTTCGCCTCGGGCATGAACGACACGCGCGCCCGCACCACGCCGTCGCGGCCGACCAGCATGACGGTGCCGCCCGGGCCGAGATCGACGCTCTCGTAGAAGCGGGCCAGCGCGTAGGGGTCGAGCGAGACCATCAGCACGCCGGCAAAGCTGCCGTCCTTGGCGTTCAGGCGGCGCGCCAGCGGCATCGCCCAGTGGCCGCCGGCGTGGCCGCCGGTGCGGCCGGCTACCGGCTGGCCGAAATACAGCGAATCGTCGTTATGCCGTGACAGGTAGCGGAAATAATCCTCGTTGCGCACCGAGGCCTCGACCGGCGCCGGTCCCTCGGCGGTGCCGACGATGCGGCCCTGGCGGTCGACCATCACGATCTGCACCGGCAGGTCCTGCAGCAGCAATTCCTTGCCGGGCCATTCCCACAGCGCGAAATGCGCGGGGTCGTTCTCGTAGCTGCGCCGCAAGACCAGCAAGGTCTGGTCGATTTCCTTGACGGTTCGGCGGATGTGCTCTTCGAAGGCGCGCGCCAGGTTCGAGGTGTGCTTGCGCGCCTCTTCGAGGATGGCGGCGCGCTCGCTCTCCAGCTGGAAATAGACGGTGCCGGCGATCAACAGGATGACGAGGGCGCCGAACAGCGAGATCGCAAACGGCAGCCACGATTCGCCGCCGCGCTGCCACGCCGGCGTCGGCGCTTCGACCGGACTTCCCGGTTCGCCAGGAAGAAAACTGGTCAGTCGTAAATCCCTTCCGTAATGCGGCCGGGTTATACCAGCGAACCGTCGACTTGACCGGCGCATCCTAAAACAGATCGTCAGGGCCGGGCTTGACCCAGCCATCCCCGGCGGCGCCGAACCGCTTCGCGTTGATGCCCGGGTCAAGCTCGGGCATGACGAGCCAGTATATCCGGCTTATATCGCGATGCAGAGCCGTTCAGCCATTTTAAACGATACGCCCGCTAGCATCCCGGCCGTCGGAAAGGAGCTTGGATGACGGCGCGCGCGCGGCTGCTGCTGGTCGAAGACACGCCCTCGATTGTGCGCCTCTACCACGAGGTCTTGCAAAAGCTCGAGGTCGAGCTGGTCGACGCCGAGACAGGCGGGCGCGCGCTGACGGTGCTGCGCGAGAGCGTCCCCGATGTCGTGCTGCTCGATCTCGAACTGCCGGACATCAACGGCATCGAAGTCCTGCGCGCGATCCGGGCGCGTGGTTTGCCGGCGGCAGTCATCGTCGTGACCGCGCACGGCTCGGTCAAGGTCGCGGTCGAGGCGATGCGGGAGGGCGCCTACGATTTCATCGTCAAGCCGTTTGCGCCGGACCGGCTGCTGGTCACGGTCAGGAACGCGCTCGATCGGCGCCGCCTCGAAAGGCTGGCGGCCGCCGGCGACGTCGTCCGCAGCGGCCGGTTCTGCGGGCTGCTCGGCGCCTCGTTGGCAATGCGCGCGGTCTACAACGTCATCGAGAACACCGCGAAGAGCCGCGCCACCGTGTTCATCACCGGCGAAAGCGGCACCGGCAAGGAGCTGTGCGCCCAGGCGATCCATCAGCTGAGCCCGCGCCGCGACGGGCCGTTCGTCGCCGTCAATTGCGGCGCGATTCCGAAGGAGCTGATGGAAAGCGAGATGTTCGGGCACGTCAAAGGCGCCTTCACCGGCGCCGCGACGACGCGCGAGGGAGCGATCGCCCGTGCCGGCGGCGGCACGCTGCTGCTCGACGAGATCTGCGAGATGGACCAGGCGCTGCAGGTGAAGCTGTTGCGGGTGCTACAATCGGGCGAGTTCACCAAGGTCGGCGGCAGCGAGGTCGAGCGCGCCGACGTGCGCTACCTGTGCGCCACCAACCGCGACCCCTGGGCCGAGGTGCAGGCCGGCCGCTTCCGCGAAGACCTCTATTACCGGCTGCACGTGGTGCCGTGCGCGATGCCGCCGTTGCGCGAGCGCGCCGACGACGTGCTTCTGCTGGCGCGCCATTTCCTGGCGCTTTACGCCGCCGAGGAAGGCAAGTCGTTCAGCGATTTCGCGCCGGATGCGATCACCGCGCTGAACGGCCATGCCTGGCCCGGCAATATCCGCGAATTGCAGAACGTGCTGCGCAACGTCGTCCTGTTCCACGACGACAGCCTCGTCAGCGCGGCGATGCTGGCGCGTCTGGGAGCCGGTGCGGTGCCGCGCCCGCTGGCCGGGCAGGCCATGCCACTGCGGCTGGCCGCCGACAACGCGGTCCCCGTCGCCGGCCGGGGGATCAAGCCGCTGTGGCAGGTCGAAAAAGCGGCGATCGAGGAGGCCCTCGCGGCCTGCGGCGGCAACGTTCCGCGCGCCGCTGCCCTCCTCGAAATCAACCCGTCGACGATCTATCGCCGCAAGGCCGAGTGGGATCGCGACCGTTTGCGCTCCTCGGCCTAAGCGGGGCCCCCTGCGATGCCCCCTCCCTCTCCGCTGGCACCGGAGAGGGGGTTCATCCGGCTGCGGGAACGCGGCGAGTGCCGCCAGCGTGTCGGCGGCGCAGCGGTTGAGCTGTGCCACGGCTTCGGCGAATGCTTGGCGGGCGCCGGCGAGCTCGACGGCGGCGGCTGCCGCCGACAGCGCCGCAGCGCCGATCTGGCCCGAGCCGCTCTTCAAGGAATGCGCCGCGCGCCGGGCAGCCTCCAGGGACGCGGGATCCGCCGGCGGCGGCAGCGCGGCGTTGATCGTCGCGAGATAGAGGCGGCTTTCCTCGAGGAACAGCGCGATGACCGAACGTGCCCCGTCGGTGCCGATGCTATCCACCAGCTCGTCGAAGACGGCGCGATCGATCAGCGGGGCCGCATTCATTGCGGCTGAAACCGCTTGCCGCGTCCGGCGAGGCGATGCTGCGTCAGCTGTACCGCCCTCTCGGGATCGGCGACGGCGTGGCCGATGACCGCGGCCTGCCGGTTGTGGCGCGCCAGGATCGCCAGCACCGCCGCGGCGTCGGATGCCGCCGCGACGACGCAAAAGCCGATGCCCATGTTGAAGACTTCGAACATCTCGGCGCGCGAGACCGCGCCCAGCTCTTCGATCAAGCCGAAAATCGGCGGCGGCGCCGGCAGATTGTCGAGGACGAAACCGATATCGGCGGCGGCGATCCGCCGCAGGTTCAAGAGCCCGTCGCCGGTGATGTGGACGAGCGCCTTGACCCCCGGCACCTGCGCGATGATCTCGAGGATCTCCGGCACGTAGATGAAAGTCGGGCGCAGCAGCTCTTCGCCAAGCGGGGTGCGGAGGGTCGGGTAGACATGGTCGAGCCCGACCGCGGCCTGCCGCAGGAAGACCCGGCGCACCAGCGAGAAGCCATTGCTGTGGATGCCGTTGCTGGCGATGCCGATGACCGCATCGCCGGGCCTGACGTCACGGCCGACGATGATCCGGTCGAGCGGCACCGTGCCGACCGCGGTCCCGACCAGGTCGAAGCCGCGCACGATGTCGGGCAATTGCGAGATCTCGCCGCCGCAGATCGAGACGCCGGCTTGGCGGGCGCCCTCGGCGAGGCCGATCGCGATGCCGTCGAGCATCGTGGCGTCAGCCGCTTCGACGGCGACGTAATCGACCATCGACACCGGCCGCGCCCCGACGCACAACAGGTCGTTGACGTTCATCGCGACGCAATCGATGCCGATCGTGTCGTATTTGCCGGCCATCTGCGCGACGATCGCCTTCGAGCCGACGCCGTCGGTGCAGAAGGCCAAGCCGGTGCCACCGATGTCGATGACGTTGGCGAAATAGCCGATCGGCAATTGCACCGCGCCGAAGCCGGTTTTCGGCCAGGTGGCGGTGATATGGCCGACGATGTTGCGCAGGCCCGCCTCGGCCTCGGCGATGTCGACGCCGGCGGCCTTGTAGCCGGGAGATGTGGGGTTCGATCGGGTCACGCACGCCTGCGACTGACAAACGGCGCCGCGGCCGCCTCGGCGCAATCTGTCATAGCGCGCGATGCTTCGCGAGTTGAATGGCCCCCACCCGACCCTCCCCCGCTAGCGGGGGTGGGGGTGCATTTCCCCGCCGAAGCGCATTCCCTCCCCCGCTAGCGGGGGAGGGTTAGGATGGGGTTCGGCGCCGCGCTACTTCAGATGCTTGTTGAGGAACTCGACGACCGGGGCGTGGCTCGTCTCGGTGTTGCGCTTGGCGTTGTCGAAATAGGTGATCTCGATGTCGCCGCCCGCCTTCCTGTAGTTGCTGACGAAGCGCTCAGGCTCGTTGCCGGGGAAGCCGCCCTCGGGATCGTGGTAGTCGTGGGTCTCGTCCGGCCGCCCCTGGACCCAGATCGCAGGCGGCATCACGACCTTCTCGCCGCGCTCGAGGATCAGCATCGGGTTGCCCTCGATCATCGCCGCTTCGCTCTTCCAGTAAAGGTCGTGCTTCTCCTTCATGCCGACCGCGAAGCTGGGGGGGTTGGGCTCGGCCGAGCGGCGGATGGCGTTGCGGTAGCGCGAGATCGGGTTGATCACCGGCCACAGCATGACGACCGCCTTGACGCTGGCGTCGACGCCGGCCGGGCCCGGCAGCGCGCTATAGCGCTGGTCTTGGGGCCGCATCGCCGCCAGCATCGCGAGATGGCCGCCGGACGAGGCGCCGCCGAGCGCGACCTTGCTCGGGTCGATCTTGAGCTCGCCCGCGTGTGCCTTGGCCCAGCGGACGGCGTAGTTGATGTCCTGCAGCGTCGTCGGGTAGCCGTCCGCGGCGTGCCGGAAATTGATCGTCACCATGACATAGCCGTGCGCGGCCATGTATTCGCCGAGACTGGTGCGGTCTTCGAGGTCGCCGTTGTTCCAGGCGCCGCCGTGCAGGTCGATGTAGCAGGGGAAGGGCCCGGAGCCTTCCGGCTTGAAGATTCGCGCCATCAGCTCGCGCGAGCCGTGCTTCAGATAGCATAGGTTTTCGGTGGTGATGGGCATCGTCGCATCCTCCCTGGAAAGCCTGCGCAGCTCGCCGGGTGCGGCATGTGCGCGCGGGATTGCGGCCGCAGCCTAATGCCTGGCCGCGCTCTCGGCCAATGCCAATTTTCGCAGCCAGCAGACCTGCGGTTCGCGGATGATTGACCGGACATTGCCGCCGCTCTACCGTCGCGCAAAAGGGGAGACGGGTCGATGCGGGCTGCGCTGAAAGCGCTGGTGCTGGCGGCTGTCGCGACGGCGCTCTGGCCGCCGTCGGCGAGCGCGCAGCGCCCGGGCGATTGCGGCTTCTATATCTACGGCAGGGCCTCCGAGGGCCGCCACTGTGCCGGCACATCGGGGTCGCCGCCGCCGCAGCGCGTCACCGCCATCTGCCGCGACCGGACCTACAGCTACGAGCAGGGCAGCTGGACCTGCTGGGACCACGGCGGCGTGCAGACCCGGCTGCGCTAGGCACCTTCGGACCGCGGGCCTCTGGCCCGCATGCGGGCGGATGCTTGCGGGCCCGCTAGTCGGCGGCCGTGCACGCGCAGGGCAGGGGTGCGGCCTCTCGCATTGACGCCGCCATGGCGCGGATTATTTCCCAATCAGCTGCGTTGTCAGCGGCACGCGTGGAGCGGGAATGGTGCGTCTTCTGTTGGAATTGCGGGGGGCGGTCGCCGCGGCGTTTTTTGCGGCGCTGCTGTCGGCGCTTGGCCCGGGCCTTGCCGGTGCGGCGCCGGCGCCGGCGCCGTTGACGGCTCAGGACACGCTGGAGCTCCAGCGCATTGCCGCCTATCTCAACGGCATCCGCACGATGACCGCGAGCTTTCAGCAGGTCGCCAATAACGGCGCGGTCAGTGCCGGCCGGCTGTGGGTGATGCGGCCCGGCCGCATGCGCTTCGAATACGAGCCCCCCAACGCGATCACCCTGCTCGCCGACGCCGCCAGCGTTTATTACTGGGACAAGCAGCTCGGCCAGATCTCGAAATACGAATTGCGGCAGACCCCGGCTTGGTTCTTCCTGCGCGACCCGATCAGCTTCGGCAGTGACGTGATCGTCACCGGCTTCCAGCGCGGCCCGGGGATTATCCGTGTCACCGTCGTCGAGGCGGCACAGCCCGATTCCGGTTCCCTGACGCTGGTGTTCACCGAGAACCCGCTGATGCTGCGGCAGTGGATCGTCGTCGACCAGCAGCGCAAGACGACGAGCGTCACGCTCTCCAATCTGCAATTCGGGATGGCGCTCGATCCGCGCCTGTTCCAATATCAATATCTCTTTACCGGATTGAACCGCTGAGAGAGCAACAAGAGCGAGAATGATGTCCAGTCATCAGCCACCCTTCATCGGCATCCCGTGCTGCGTTCGAACGATCCACGAGCGCCCGTTCCACACCGCGGCCGAGCGCTATTCCGACGCGATCATCGAGGCGGCGGGCTGCCTGCCGGTGCTGATCCCGGCGATCGGTGCGAAGACCGATTGCGCCGCCCTGCTCGACCGGCTCGACGGGCTGCTGCTCACCGGCAGCCCATCCAATGTCGAGCCCGACCATTACGGCGGCCGGCCGAGCATGGAGGGGACGCTGCACGACCCCGCCCGCGACGCGACGACGCTGCCGCTGATTCGCGAGGCGGTCAGGCGCGACCTGCCGATCCTGGCGATCTGCCGCGGCATCCAGGAGCTGAACGTGGCGCTTGGCGGCACGTTGCACCAGCGCATCTTCGAGATGCCGGAGCGCTTCAATCACCGCCGCCGCAAGGGGCGATTGACGGCGGACGAGCGCTACGGGCCGGCGCACGCCGTGGTGCTGACGCCAGGCGGCTTGCTCGAAGGGCTCGCCGGGACGTGCGAGATCATGGTCAATTCGCTGCACGGCCAGGGGATCGACCGGCCGGCGCCCGACCTTGTCGTCGAGGCGGTCGCACCGGACGGGCAGATCGAGGCGGTCAGCCTCCCCGGCGCCCGATTCGTTGTCGGCGTCCAGTGGCACCCCGAATACAAGGCCACCGAGAACCCGTTTTCGCGGGCGCTGTTCAGCGCGTTTGCGCATGCCTGCCATGCAATCGAAGCGGGAGATGCGGCAGGCCGCCGCGCGGCCTAGGCGAAAAACAAAAGGTTCCGGTTTTGTGCATGCGTTTTTTGCTGGACGCGCATGCATGTTTGGTATCTCGCCCGCCGCCGCCGCATCCCCATCTTAGCTTCCAGAAGCGGAGAGGGCGCAACGCCCTCTTGTACCGGACCCGTCTCCCCTGCGGGTCCGGGATCCCCCAACGCTTCTGACAAGCAGGCGCCCGGTCCTCCCCCCCGACCGGGCGCCGTTTTGTTGCCC
>JBLMXS010000098.1:0-6699 GCA_050257895.1 Thiohalocapsa sp. | reverse complement strand
CCTGATGGACGTGTCGGGCTCGATGACCGAAGCGATGAAGGATTTGGCCAAGCGCTTCTTCATGCTGCTGCACGTGTTCCTGATTCGCCGCTACCGGCACGTCGATGTCGTCTTCATCCGCCATACCAGTACGGCCGAGGAGGTCGACGAAGAGACGTTCTTCTACAGCCGCGAAACCGGCGGCACCGTGGTGTCGACCGCGCTCGAGAAGATGCTTGAGATTGCGCGTGCCCGCTATCCGACCGACCGCTGGAACATCTACGGTGCGCAGGCATCGGACGGCGACAATTATGGCGCCGACAGCGGCCGCTGCGTCGCGCTGCTCGGCGGCGAGGTGCTGCCGCTGTGCCAGTATTTCGCATATGTCGAGGTCGGCGACGGCATGGGGGGCTCCCTGACCGGTTTGTCGCGGGACAGCGATCTGTGGCGCGCCTACAACGAGGTGGCGCCGGCGCATCCGCATTTCGCGATGCGGCGGGTCGGCGATCCGGCCCAGATATTCTCGGTGTTCCACGAATTGTTTGCAAAGGGAGGCGTCCGTGCGTAACACGCGTATCGACGCCGCACAGCTCCGGGCCGACATGCCGCTATTCACGGGTCCAAACTGGGATTACGGGTCGCTGCATCGGACCTACGAAGCAATCGAGAAGATCGCGTTCGAGGAACTCGGCCTCGATTGCTACCCGGTGCAGATCGAGGTCATCACCTCCGAGCAGATGCTCGACGCCTATGCCTCGGTCGGCCTGCCGCTGATGTACCGGCATTGGAGCTTCGGCAAGCGCTTCGCCTATCACGAAACGCTCTACCGCAAAGGGTTGCAGGGCCTCGCCTACGAGATCGTCATCAATTCCAATCCGGTGATCTGCTACATCATGGAAGAAAACTCCATGACCATGCAGACGCTGGTGATGGCGCATGCCGCGTTCGGCCACAACCATTTCTTCAAGAACAACTACCTGTTCCGGCAGTGGACCGATGCCGGCGGGATTCTCGACTATCTCGCCTTCGCGCGCGACTACGTCTCTAAATGCGAGGAGAAATACGGGCTGGAGGCGGTCGAGCGGGTGCTCGACGCGGCGCACGCGCTGAAGGAGCACGGCGTCAACCGCTACGCGCATCGCTCGAAGCCGAACCTCGCCGAGGAGCGTCAGCGCGCCGAAGACCGCCGCGCCCATGAGGAGGCGACCTATAACGACCTATGGCGCACCGTGCCCAGCCTCGCCAAGGAAGACGGCGAGGAGACGGAAACCGACAAGCAGCAGGAGGTGCTGCGCGGCAAGCTCGGGCTACCGGAAGAAAACCTGCTCTATTTCATCGAGAAGCGGGCGCCGCGGCTCGACGATTGGCAGCGCGAGCTGATCCGCATCGTCCGCAACGTCTCGCAGTATTTCTACCCGCAGAAGCAGCTGCAGATGATGAACGAGGGCTGCGCCACCTTTTGCCATTACGAGATCATGAACCGGCTGCACGATCGCGGGCTGATCACCGAAGGCTCGATGCTCGAATTCCTGCATTCGCATTCGAGCGTCGTGTTCCAGCCGGGGTTCGACGATCCGCGGTTCAGCGGCATCAACCCCTATGCGCTCGGCTTTGCGATGATGAGCGACATCAAGCGCATGTGCCTGACGCCGACCGACGAAGACCGCGAGTATTTCCCGGAGATCGCCGGCTGCGGCGATCCCTACGGCGTGTTGCGCGAAGCGTGGGCCAACTACCGCGACGAGAGCTTCATCCTGCAGCACCTGAGCCCCAAGGTGATGCGCGATTTCCGGCTGTTCCAAATCGCCGACGACAGCAGCAAGCCCTCGCTCAGGGTCGATGCGATCCACGACGAGATCGGCTACCGCAAGATCCGCAGCGCGCTGTCGAAACAGTACGATTTGTCACGACGGGAGCCCGACGTGCAGGTCGTCGATGTCGACCTGACCGGCGACCGCACGCTGACCCTGGCGCATTACGTCCATGACGGCGTCCTGCTCGACGAGAAGACCTGCCGCTCGGTATTGCGCTACACGGCTCATTTGTGGGGCTATGCGGTCAAGCTGCTCGAACTCGAGGCCGCCACCGACAAGGTGCTCAAAACCTACGAGGCCGGAGTCGACGCCAAGTGAGGCGCTGCAGACTTCCATAGGTCCCTGCGAAGGCAGGGACCCATTCCTCAACGATCTCGCAAAGTCGGCCTATGGGTCCCCGCCTGCGCGGGGGCCTGGGCGAACTGCTTGTGATTGCCACGGCGACCCGCCATCTGCTGAGCATGAAGCAGGGGCTGATCATCCTCGGCATCGAGACGAGCTGCGACGAGACGGCGGTGGCCGTCGTCGGCGAGGAGCCCCACCCGACCATCCGCGCCAATCTCGTCCGCTCGCAGCTGGCTGAGCATGCACCCTTTGGCGGCGTCGTGCCGGAAATCGCGGCGCGCGCCCATCTCGATCATCTGGGCGCGCTGGTGACAGAGGCGCTGGCGGAGGCCGCAATCGCGATCGACGCCGTCGACGGCGTCGCGGCGGCGAGCGGGCCGGGTCTGATCGGCGGCCTGATCGTCGGATCGACCGCCGCCAAGGGGCTGGCGTGGGCGGCGGGGAAGCCCTTCGTCGCCATCAACCATCTCGAAGCGCATGCGCTGACCGCGCGGCTTTCCCCCGGCGTCGAGTTCCCTTACCTGCTGCTGCTGGTCTCCGGCGGCCATACGCAATTGCTGGCGTGCCTCGGCGTCGGCCATTACCGCCAGCTGGGCACCAGCCGCGACGACGCCGCCGGCGAAGCCTTCGACAAAGCGGCAAAGCTTTTGGGCCTCGGCTTCCCGGGCGGACCGGCGGTGGAGCGCAGCGCCGCGCAGGGCGATGCGCGGCGATTTCCGCTGCCGCGGCCGCTGCTTGGCCGCCCGGGGTGCGACTTCTCGTTCTCCGGCTTGAAGACGGCGGTGCGCCACATCGTTGCCGACATGGATGCGCGCGCCGGCCCGCTCGGGCCGCAGGACATCGCCGATCTTGCCGCCGCCGTCGAGCTGGCGATCTGCGATGCGCTGATCGACCGGACGCGCAATGCTGTCGCCTGGTTCCGCGCTCACCATCCGGAGGGCACGAGCCTTGTCGCCGCTGGCGGCGTCGCCGCGAACGGCCGGCTCCGCCAGCGGCTGGCTTCCCTTGCCGCCGATTCCGGGCTCGCCTTTATAGCGCCGCCGGCTTCCTTGTGCACCGACAATGGCGCGATGATCGCCTGGGCCGGGCTGGAGCGGCTGCGCCTCGGCCTCAGTGATGCCTTCGATGCGCCGGTGCGGCCGCGCTGGCCGCTCGACCAGGCGGCGAAATGACGTGAAGCGTATCGCGGTGATCGGCGGCGGCGCCTGGGGAACGGCGCTGGCGCAGGTTGCGGCGAGCGCCGGAGCGGTGACGCTGTGGGCGCGCGACGTCGACGTCGTCGCGGCGATCGACGAGCGCCATCAAAATCCGGCGTTTCTGCCCGGCGTCGCGCTGGCGCCGGCGATCGCGGCGACAAGCGACATGACGAGCGCCCTCAGCGGCGCCGAGGCGGCACTGATCGTCGTTCCGGCGCAGTTCCTGCGCGGCGTCCTGCAGCAGCTCGCCGTGGTAGCCTTCACCAGCCAGTTGCCGCTGCTGCTGTGCGCCAAAGGGATCGAGACCGGGTCGCTGAAGACGATGTCGGAGATCGCCGCCGAGATCGTGCCGCAGGCGCCGGTCGCGGTGCTGTCGGGGCCGAGCTTTGCCGGCGAGGTGGCGCGCGCGCTGCCGACCGCGGTGACAATCGCCAGCCAGGACGAGGCGCTGGCTGCGGCGTTTGCGGCGCGGCTCGGCACGGCCCGCTTCCGGCCCTACACATCGGGTGACCCGATCGGGGTCGAACTCGGCGGCGCCGTCAAGAACGTTATGGCGATCGCCTGCGGCATCGTCGAAGGCCGCCGTCTCGGCGACAATGCACGCGCCGCCCTGATCACCCGCGGTCTCGCTGAGATGGTGCGCCTCGGGATCGCCAAAGGCGCGCAGCCGGAAACCTTTCGCGGCCTCTCCGGCCTCGGCGACCTGGTGCTGACCTGCAGCGCCCGGCAATCGCGGAACTACTCGCTGGGCGTCGCCCTCGGCCAGGGCAAAAGCCTCCAGGAGGCGCTGCATGGCAGCCGTGCAGTCGTCGAAGGCATCGCCACGGCATCCGCCGTGGCGCGGCTTGCCGCCCGCCTCGGGATCGAGATGCCGATAACGGCGGCGGTCGATACCGTGCTGCATGGCGGCATGGCAATTGATATGATGATCGAGGCGCTGCTGAGCCGGCCCTATCGCAGCGAATGAAACGGCTGTGGGGGTGTTGGCAAAGCAGCAGCGATCGCACCAGCAAGGGGCTTTCCCCGCTGCCGGCAATGCCAATATCATGAGGGCGAGGCCCCCCATCAACGCGGATCGAAATGAGCGACAACGGCAAACGCGGCGGGGAAGGACCGGCGACCGGCGTCATCGTCAAGGCCAAGCCAAAGACGAAGAAGCCCTCTATGTACAAGGTTTTGATGCTGAACGACGACTACACCCCGATGGAGTTCGTCGTGCATATCCTCGAGCGGTTTTTTGCCAAGAGCCGCCAGGAAGCGACCCGGATCATGCTGCACGTGCACAAGCGCGGCGTCGGCATCTGCGGCGTCTACACCTATGAAGTCGCTGAAACAAAAGTGACGCAGGTGATGGATTTCGCCCGGCAGCACCAACATCCTCTGCAATGCACTTTGGAAAAAGATTAGTCCTCTAAGGCAGGAGTCGACGTGCTGTCACGCAACCTCGAGAAATCCCTGCATCGCGCCCTGGCCCATGCGAACGAGCGGCGTCACGAATACGCCACGCTGGAGCATCTGCTCCTGGCGTTGACGGAAGACCAGGATGCGATTGCCGTGCTGCGCGCCTGCAGCGTCGATCTCGACCGCCTGCGCCGCGACGTGCAGGGCTATGTCGACAACGAGCTCAACAACCTCGTGTCGAACCACAGCGAGGACGCGAAGCCCACCGCCAGCTTCCAGCGCGTCCTGCAGCGCGCGGCGATCCACGTCCAGAGCTCGGGCCGCGAGGAGGTGACCGGCGCCAACGTGCTGGTCGCGATGTTCGCCGAGCGCGAGAGCCACGCCGTCTATTTCCTGCAGGAGCAGGACATGACGCGGTTCGACGCCGTCAACTACATCTCGCACGGTATCGCCAAGGCGCCGGGCCGCTCGGAGACAAGGCGCGTCCAGGGCACCGAGGAGGAGGAGCGCGGCGAGAAGGGGCAGAAGCGCAGCCACGACGCGCTCGACGCCTACTGCGTCAACCTCAACAAAAAGGCGAAGACCGGCAAGATCGATCCGCTGATCGGGCGCGAGGCCGAGGTCGAGCGGACGATCCAGATCCTCTGCCGACGCTCCAAGAACAACCCGCTCTATGTCGGCGACCCGGGGGTCGGCAAGACCGCGATCGCCGAGGGGCTGGCGCGCCGCATCGTCGGCCGCGAGGTTCCGGAAGTCCTGCAGAACGCGACGATTTACGCGCTCGACATGGGCGCGCTGCTGGCCGGCACGCGCTACCGCGGCGATTTCGAGGAGCGGCTGAAGGCGGTTCTGGCCGAGCTCGAGGCGCAGCCCGGGACGATCCTCTTCATCGACGAGATCCACACCGTGATCGGCGCCGGCGCCACCTCGGGCGGCGCGATGGACGCCTCCAACCTCTTAAAGCCGGCACTCGCCAGCGGCACGATCCGCTGCATCGGATCGACCACCTACAAGGAATACCGCAACTATTTCGAGAAGGACCGTGCGCTGGTCCGCCGCTTCCAGAAGATCGACGTCAACGAGCCGACGATCGACGATTCGATCAAGATCCTGAAGGGGCTGAAGCCCTACTACGAGCGCCACCATAAGGTCCGCTACACGTCGGATGCGATCAAGGCGGCGGTCGAGCTGTCGCACCGCTACATCGGCGACCGCAAACTGCCCGACAAGGCGATCGACGTCATCGACGAGACCGGCGCGGCGCAGATGCTGGTGCCGGAAAACCGACGCCGCAAGACGATCACCGCCAAGGAGGTCGAGGCCTGCGTCGCGACGATGGCGCGCATCCCGCCGAAGAGCGTCTCGCGTGACGACCGCGAGGTGCTGAAAAACCTCGACCGCGACCTCAAGACGATGGTGTTCGGCCAGGACAACGCGATCGAGGCGCTGGTGGCCGCGATCAAGCTGGCGCGCGCCGGCTTGCGCGACGCGGAGAAGCCGATCGGCTCCTACCTGTTCTCGGGGCCCACCGGCGTCGGCAAGACCGAGGTCGCGCGGCAATTGGCGCGCACGATGGGGATCGAGATCACCCGCTTCGACATGTCGGAATACATGGAGCGGCACACCGTCTCGCGGCTAATCGGCGCGCCGCCGGGCTATGTCGGCTTCGACCAGGGCGGCCTCCTGACCGACGCGATCGACCAGCACCCGCACAGCGTGCTGCTCCTCGACGAGATCGAGAAGGCCCACCCCGATCTGTTCAACATCCTGCTGCAGATCATGGATTACGGGAAACTGACCGACCACAACGGCAAATCCGTCGACTTCCGCAACGTCATCCTGATCATGACGACCAATGCCGGCGCCGCCGACCTGGCCAAGCAGGCGATCGGCTTCGGCAGCGGCATCCGCACCGGGCACGACGAGGAAGCGATCAACCGGATGTTCAGCCCGGAATTCCGCAA
>JBLMXS010000097.1:0-3427 GCA_050257895.1 Thiohalocapsa sp. | reverse complement strand
ATGCTGCGCAGCCGCGCCGGCACGAAGAGCTCCCGCCGCAGCCGCAGGAAGGCGTCGATGACCCGCTCGTCCGTCACCTTGTTGGGGCGGAGCTGGTTTTCGACCATGTTGGTCCGGGCGGCGTCGAAATCTGTCATGATGATCCGCAGCGGGCCTCGCATCCCGTACCAAAGAGCGGCCAAAGACCGGCGCAGCGTTATATCGGGCCCGGGCTGCAACCACAATCATCCGCGGGGCGCGGCGTCGTCGCCCATGACGCGAATCGGCTGACCGGGCGGCAACGCCTGCAGCAAGTCGGTAGCGCTTCGCCCCGAGCCGCTGTGACGCCATTCCGGTGCAATCTCGGCCAGCGGCATCAGCACGAAGCGGCGTTCGTGCAGCCGCGGATGCGGCAGCATCAGCTTTTCGGTGGCGCACTCCCGGCCGTCGTAGTCGAGCAAGTCGAGGTCGAGCGTGCGGGCGGCGTTCGCCGCGCTGCGGCGACGGCCGAAGCGCGCTTCCAGCGCCAGCAGCCGGTCGAGCAGCGGCTCCGGCGGCAGCGCCGTCTCGACGATGGCGACGGCGTTGACGTACCACGGCTGGTCGGAGGGCGGCACCGGCGCCGACAGGTGCCAGCGCGACTGCCGCACGACGCTGAGGCCGATTGCCGGGAACCGGGCCACCGCCGCCGCCGCCGTCGCGAGCGGCGTTGCGAAAGAGGGCGCCGCCAGGTTGCTGCCGATGCCGACGACAATCATCCTCGATTACCCCTTCCGGCGCCGTGCTTGACGGCCGATCGCGCGAGCATGACAATAACCGGCATTGCCCACCCCTGAGGTTTCCGATGATCTTCTATCCGGAAGAACGCATTGCCCTGTTCATTGACGGCGCCAACCTGTATTCCGCCGCGCGTGGCCTCGCTTTCGATATCGACTACAAGCGCCTCTTAGAGCTGTTTCGATCAAAGGGGCGGCTGATGCGGGCATTCTATTACACGGCACTGATCGAGGATCAGGAATATTCGCCGATACGGCCGCTGGTCGACTGGCTCGATTACAACGGCTACACGATGGTGACAAAGCCGACCAAGGAGTTCACCGACTCGCTGGGGCGCCGCCGCATCAAGGGCAACATGGACATCGAGCTGGCGATCGACATGCTGGAGATGGCCGAGCACATCGACCATGCGGTGCTGTTTTCCGGGGACGGCGATTTCCGGCGGCTGGTCGAGGCGGTGCAGCGGCGCGGCGTCAGGGTCTCCGTCGTTTCGACGATCCGCTCGTCGCCGCCGATGGTGGCGGACGATTTGCGCCGACAGGCCGACAGCTTTATCGAATTGCAGGAGCTGGCGCCGAGCATCAGCCGCAACCACACGCCGCGCGACGAAGTGATGCCGCGGCCGCGCCCCGAACCGGTCGAGACCGCGTGACGGCGGCGAGCAGGACACCCCCGGCCGCGCCGGAGCGCGACTGCGCCCTGTGCCCGCGGCTCGCGGCGTTCCGCGCGACGCAGCGGGCGTCGCATCCCGATTGGTTCAACGCCCCGGTCCCGTCGTTCGGCGACCAGCGGCCGGTATTGCTGATCGTCGGGCTGGCCCCGGGATTGCGCGGCGCCAACCGCACCGGCCGGCCGTTCACCGGCGATTTTGCCGGCGACCTGCTCTACCGCACCTTGTTGAAATACGGTCTGGCGCGGGGCGCCTACGGCGCCGACCCGCAGGACGGGCTGATGCTGACGGGCACGCGCATCACCAACGCGGTGCGCTGCGTGCCGCCGCAGAACCGTCCGGAGCCGGGCGAGATCGCCGCCTGCGGCCGCTATCTCGCCGCCGACCTGGATTCCCTGCCAACCGTCAAGGCGATCCTCGCGCTCGGCAATATCGCGCATACCGCCGTGCTGGCCGCCAAGGGGCTGAAGCGCGCACTCTACCCGTTCGTGCACGGCGCCGTGCACGAATTGCCGGACGGCACGCTGCTCGCCGACAGCTATCACTGCTCGCGCCTCAACACCAATACCGGACGGCTCACCGAGGCGATGTTCGAGGCGGTGATCGCCGCGATTGCAGAGCGGCTGCAACTCGGCCCCGCGCGGTCCTCGTAGCGCTCGTAGGATGGGCTGAGTGCAGCGAAGCCCATCAAGCCCGTCGCGGGGAGGCGATGGGCTTCGCTGCGCTCAGCCCTCCTACGAGACCGCGTCAGAGATCGCGCGAGCGCATGATGCGGGCGCGGCTGCGCTGCCAGTCGCGGTCGCGTTCGGCCTGGCGCTTGTCGGCCTTGCGCTTGCCGCGGGCCAGCCCGAGTTCGACCTTGGCGCGGCCGCGCTCGTTGAAATAGATCGCCAGCGGCACCAGCGTCACCCCTTCGCGGCGGATCGCGCCGAGCAGCCGGCTGACCTCTTTCCGGTGCAGCAGCAGTTTGCGCGGCCGCTTCGGCTCGTGGTTGAAGTGCGAGGAGGCCTTGTATTCCGGGATGTTGGCGTTGACGAGGTAGAGTTCGCCGCGGTCCTCGTCGGCATAGGCCTCGGCGATGCTGGCGCCGCCCTGCCGCAACACCTTGACCTCAGTGCCGTGCAGGACGATCCCGGCCTCGAGCGTATCCTCGATCTGGTAGTCGTGACGGGCGCGGCGATTGAGCGCCGCAAAGCGGTCGGTGGCGCGCATCGCACTACGGATGTCTCATCAGGTGCCGATCGAGATTGCCCCGTCGCTTCGCTCCCCGCAATGACGCCCCTCCAGGCGTCATTGAGCGCAGCGAAGCAATCCCGGCGAACAGCTGCGGCGTAGTTGATGGCCTAGTTGATCAGCCCGGCGCCGCGCATCGCCGTGCGCACCTTCTCCTGCGTCTCTGGGGTGGTCTGCCACAGCGGCTGACGCACCTCGGGTGTGCAGCGGCCCAGGAGCGAGGCAGCGAATTTGACCGGCGCCGGGCTGGTCTCGACAAACAGCGCCTCGTGCAGCGGGATCAGGCGCTCGTTGATCCGGCGCACCGTCGCGACGTCGCCCTTCTGCCAGGCCTCGTGCATCTCGGCGCACAGCGCCGGCGCGACGTTGGCGGTCACCGAGATGCAGCCGTCGCCGCCCTGCGCCATATAGGCGACCGCGGTCCCGTCCTCGCCCGACAGCAGCGCAAACTCGCCGTCGATCTCGACCCGCATCTTGAGGGGGCGGGTCAGGTCGTTGGTGGCGTCCTTGACGCCGACGATGTTGGGCAGCTTCGCGAGCCGCGCCATCGTCGCGTTCGACATGTCGACCGCGGAGCGGCCGGGGATGTTGTAGATGACGATCGGCAGGTCGACCGCGTCGTGCACCGCCTTGAAATGCTGGTAGAGGCCTTCCTGCGTCGGCTTGTTGTAATAGGGACAGCCGATCAGCGCGGCGTCGGCGCCGGCCTTCTTCGCGGCTTTCGTCGCATGGATCGTGTGCGAGGTCGAGTTGAAGCCGGTGCCGGGG
>JBLMXS010000096.1:0-6462 GCA_050257895.1 Thiohalocapsa sp. | reverse complement strand
CGACGGTCGGGTTGGCGAGGAGGCCACGTCGGTTCAGGAAGTACGCCAGAGCATCGATCGCCGGTTCGCCAGCGAGCAAAAGCGATATGCCGCCCTCTACAATGTCAATCCCACCGATGCTTTGAATTTCGACGTCGTCTTCAATACCAGGCACAATGATTTACAGACGATAACGGCGCTGGTGACGGCGGCATATGGCGCCTGGATCGCTCCGCGCAACGACTGAGCAGCGGCTTGGGAGGCGACTGCCGCCGTCCCTCATTCGATGTTCTGCACCTGCTCGCGGAACTGCTCGATCGCCGCCTTCAGCGCCAGCCCGACGCGGGTCAGCTCGATATCGGCCGATTTCGAGCACAGCGTGTTGGCTTCGCGGTTCAGCTCCTGGCACAAGAAGTCGAGCTGGCGTCCGACGCCGTCGCCCTTTTCCAGCAGTTCGCCGGCCTGAGCAATGTGGGCGCGCAACCGGTCGAGTTCCTCGCGCACGTCGGCGCGGCTGACTAAGAGGGCGACTTCCTGCGCGACGCGGTCCTCGGACATCGTCGGGGCCAAGCCGGCAAGCTCGGCGAGCAGCGCTTCGAGCCGGGCGCGGATGGCGGCAGGCTGCGCCGCGGCGCAGCCGGCGGCGGCCTCGACCAGAGCGGCCAGTTCGCGGCGCTGCTCGGCGAGCGCCGCCCCCAAACGCGTTCCCTCGGCGCGGCGCGCAACGACGAGCCGATCGAGCGCCAGCGCCCAGCCGTCGAGCACTGCGTTGCGGCGCGCCTCGACAACGCTCTCCGGGTCATCCTCGGCGGTCTCGATGACGCCGCGCAGCCCGACAAGCCCGTCGAGACGCGGCGGCGCGGTCTCGAGCCTTTCCCCGAGTTCGCCGCGCAATTCCCCGAGCAGCGCGACGATCTGCGCCAGCATGTCACGGTTGATGCGGATCGCGGCGGCGGCGATGCGCGTCACCGACAGCGTCGCGGTGATGCTGCCGCGGCGCACGCGGCTCGCCAGTGCCGCCCGCAGCGGCGCTTCGAGCGCGTCGAAGCCGGGCGGCAGCCGCAGCCGCAAATCGAGGCTGCGGCCGTTGACGCTGCGCAACTCCCACACCCAGGAGACGCCTTCCGTCTCGCCGTCGGCGCGCGCGAAGCCGGTCATGCTGGCCAGGCTCATTGCAAGGGACTCATCGGGAGCAGCCATGCGCCGTGGCCGAGCGGCAGCGTGCCAGCTTCGCCGCCTGCGGCCGCACCCGCTTGGCGTGATGATGCGCAGCGGCGCTTGCCTGCTTTGCCGGCTTTGCCGGCGGCGGCGCTAGGGTCTCCGCGGCGGCGGAATGCTGCGGCTGCAACGCCGGCGCGGCGAGCGGCGCGAGCGGCGGCAGCGGATCCGGCTCGGGGCCGGCGCTGTGGCGATAGAGCGCGATGTTGTGGCTTTGCTCCGCCAGCGTTTTGGCGAAGACGTGGCCGCCGCTGCCGTCGGCGACGAAATAGAGGTCGTCGGTCGCCTCCGGCCGCATCGCGGCGCGCAACGACGCCTTGCCCGGATTGTCGATCGGTCCGGGCGGCAATTCCCTGACGAGGTACGTATTGTAGGGCGAGGCGACGGCAAGATCGGCATGGGTCAGCGGCCGGTCGATCTTGCTCGCGCCGTTGTCGCCGAGCGCAAACAGCACCGTCGGATCGGCCTGCAGGCGCATCCCAAGGCGCAGCCGGTTGATGAAGACGCCCGCGACATGCGGACGCTCCTCCTCGCGCGCGGTCTCCTTCTCGACGATCGAGGCGAGGGTCACCGCTTCCTGCGGCGTCGCGAGCGGCAGGTCGGCGCGGCGCTCATGCCACAGCTGCGCGACGGTGTGCGCCATCGAATGCCGCATCCGCTCGATCAGCTCATGGCGCTGGTCGCCGTAGCTGTAGACGTAGGTGTCCGGCAGCAGCGCGCCTTCCGGCGGCACCGCCCCGGGATCGCCATCCAGCGCCGGCGCCTTCTTCACCAGCGTGACGACCTCGGCGCTGGTCAGGCCTTCGGGGATCGTCAGCCGGTGCTTGACCGTCCTGCCAGTGGCGAGGATGTCGAGCGTCTGCATCGCGCTCGCCCAAGCCGGGATCTCGTACTCGCCCGGTTTCAGCGAATGGCTGCGGCCGGACAATTTGGCGACCAGCACAAAGGCGAGGCGATGGCGGATGACGCCTTTGTTCTCGAGCAATCCGCCGATCGCCATCACCCCGCGGTGCGGCGGGACGACCAGCGTGCGCGCCTCGGCCAGCGGTCCGTCGCGTTCGGCGTCGAGATAGAGCCAGTATCCCGCGCCGCCGATTGCCGCGATGACGATTGCGGTGGTGATCAGGCTCCAGGCCAGCAGGCGGAAAAAACTCATCATCGCAGGCTCGCGGCGGTCGGCATCTGCTGTCCGGCAAATGGCCGGGCGCCGTCAGCGACGGCAACCCCTAGATAACGTGACGGGCGATAACGCAAGGGGCGACAACGCGAGGGGCAAGCTTGCGGTCATCGGCGCGCGTCCGGACCGCCGAAGATCAACGACGCATTGGTGCCGCCGAACCCGAACGAGTTCGACAGGACATACTTAACCCGGCGCTCTCGGGCCTCCTTGGCGACGAGGTCGATGTCGCAGGACGGCGAGGGGTTGTCGAGGTTGAGCGTCGGCGGCACGACGCCGTCGCGCAGCGCGAGGATCGCGAAGATCGCCTCGACGCTACCGGCGGCGCCGAGCAGGTGGCCGATCGCCGATTTGGTCGACGACATCGACAGCTTGTAGGCATGCGCCCCGAACAGGCGCTTGACGGCGCCCAATTCGATCTCGTCGCCGAGTGGCGTCGAGGTGCCGTGCGCGTTGATATAGTCGATATCGTCCGGCCTCAGCCGCGCACTCTTCAGCGCGTTGCGCATCGAGCGGTAGGCGCCGCTCCCGTCCTCGGCCGGCGCCGTCAGGTGGAACGCGTCGCCGGACATGCCGTAGCCGATCACCTCGGCGTAGATCCTGGCGCCGCGCTGACGCGCATGCTCGTATTCCTCGAGCACTAGGATGCCGGCGCCCTCGCCCATTACAAAGCCGTCGCGGCGCTGGTCCCATGGCCTTGAGGCGCGCGGCGGATCGTCGTTGAAATTGGTCGAGAGCGCGCGCGCCGCGGCGAACCCGGCGAGACCGAGGCGGCAGATCGCCGCCTCTGCGCCGCCGCACACCATGACGTCGGCGTCGTCGAGCATGATCAGCCGTGCCGCGTCGCCGATCGCATGGGCGCCGGTCGAGCAGGCGGTGACGACGGCGTGGTTCGGCCCCTTGAAGCCGTAGCGAATCGAGACGTTGCCGGAGGCGAGGTTGATCAGGCACGACGGGATGAAGAAGGGCGAGATGCGGCGGGGCCCGCGCTCTTGCAAGGTCATGGCGCCGTCGGTGATGCCGGGCAGGCCGCCGATGCCGGAGCCGATCATGACGCCGGTGCGCTCGCGCTCCTCCTCGTCGTCCGGCTGCCAGCCGGCATCCTCCACCGCCTGCGCTGCCGCTGCCATCGCGTAGACGATGAAGGGGTCCATTCGCCGCTGGTCCTTGGCCGGCACCCAGTCGTCGGCGTTGAACAGCCCGAAGGCGCGGTCGCCGCGCGGCACCTGGGCGGCGACGCGCGACGGCAGATCGGAGACGTCGAAGGACTGGATCGCGCGGATGCCGGATTCGCCTGCGATGAGACGCCCCCACACCGCTTCGAGCCCGATGCCGAGCGGGGTCACGAGCCCCATCCCGGTGACGACGACCCGCCTCATGCTCTGGCTGCTCCTGCGGTCGACGGCTGCCCCAGGCAAAAGATCGCCGCCAGCATCACAGGGGTGATCGCGTGGGGGAACGCGAGGAGGATCGCGGCGGGCACGTTCAGCTGTGTGCCTCGATGAAATTGACCGCGTCCTTGATCGTGATGATCTTTTCGGCCGCGTCGTCGGGGATTTCGCAGCCGAATTCCTCCTCGAAGGCCATCACCAACTCGACCGTATCGAGGCTGTCGGCTCCCAGATCGTCGATAAAGCTGGCGTTCTCGGTCACCTTGCCCTCGTCGACGCCAAGGTGTTCCACGACGATCTTCTTGACCCGCTCGGCGACGTCGCTCATTCGCGTTTTTCCTCGATTGCGTGCTGGTAGTTGGCCCAATTCAGCGCGGTCCGGGCGCCCGATTGCGGGCTTGCCGTGACGTCTCCACCATCATGGACCCGTTGAAGGCCGGCTGACATAACATGATTTGCGCGCCGGTAAAAGTTCCCCACTAGGCGGGCCAAGGGTGCCCTCAGGCGCGTTCAAACCATCGCCATGCCGCCGTTGACGTGCAGGGTCTGGCCGGTGACGTAGCCGGCTTCGGCGCTGGCGAGGTAGACGGCGGCGGCGGCGATATCCTCCGGGGTGCCGAAGCGCGCCATCGGGATCGCCGCGGCGATCTTGGCGCGCTGCTCGTCGTTGAGCTTCGCCGTCATCGCGGTGCCGACAAAGCCGGGGGCGATGCAGTTGACGGTGATGCCGCGGCTGGCGGTCTCGGCGGCGAGCGATTTCGCCATCCCGATCAGGCCGGCTTTCGCCGCCGCGTAGTTGGCCTGCCCGGCATTGCCGGTGATGCCTACCACCGAGGTGATGCATATGATGCGGCCGTGGCGGCGGCGCACCATGCCGCGCAACGACGCCCGGCACAGCCGGAAGGCGGCGCTGAGATCGACCTCGATGACCGCTCGCCAATCCTCCTCGCGCAGCCGCAATGCCAGGTTGTCGCGGGTGATCCCGGCGTTGTTGACGAGGATGTCGATGCGCCCGAGCGCCGCCTCCGCCTCCCGGCACAGGCGATCGGGAGCCTCGGGATCGGCAAGGTCGGCGACCAGCGGGCAGGCCCGCTCGCCGAGTTCGGCGGCGAGCGCCGCGACCGCCGGCTCGCGCGTCCCGGCGACGGCGACCGCCGCCCCTTGGGCGTGGAGGGCCCGCGCGATGGCGCCGCCGATGCCGCCCGAGGCGCCGGTCACCAGCGCGGTCTGTCCCGCCAGGTCGAACATCGCTACAGCCGCTTGACGAGGGCCTCGATCTCGGCCGGCGTCCCGACCGAGACCGCCGGCAGCGCCCGGTCGATCCGCTTGACGAGACCGGCGAGCACCCGACCGGCGCCGATCTCTATGACCTCCTCGACCTCGTTCGCGGCGAACAGCAGCACGCTCTCGCGCCAGCGCACCATCCGCGTCACCTGCTCGACGAGCAGCTCCTTGATCTCCCCCGGATCGCTGGTCGCGGCGGCTGTGACGTTGGCGACGAGCGGCACCGCCGGCTGCGCGAGCGCGGTTTCGGCCAGCGCCTCGGCCATGACCTCGGCGGCCGGCTGCATCAGCCGGCAATGGAACGGCGCGCTGACCGGCAGCATGATCGAGCGCCTTGCGCCACGCCCGGCGGCGATCGCGACGGCGCGCTCGACCGCACCCCGGTGGCCGCTGACCACGATCTGCCCGGGAGCATTGTCGTTGGCGACATCGCACACCTGGCCTTGCGCCGCCGCCGCCGCGACCGCTTGCGCCGTCTCGAGATCGAGGCCGAGCAGAGCGGCCATCGCGCCTTCGCCGACCGGCACCGCCTCTTGCATCGCCCCGCCCCGACGGCGCACCAGGCGCGCCGCATCGGCCGGCGGCAAGGAGCGCGCCGCCGCCAGCGCGGAGTATTCGCCCAGTGAGTGGCCGGCGACATAGGCGGCCTGGCGCACGATGTCGAAGCCCGCCTCTTCGAGGACGCGCATCACCGCCAGGCTCACCGTCAAGAGCGCCGGCTGGGCGTTCTCGGTCAGCATCAGCTCCTGTTCGGGGCCTTCGAACATGACCCGCGAGAGATGCGCCGACAGCGCGTCGTCGACCTCTTCGAACAGCAGCCGCGCGCTGGCAAACGCCTCGGCAAGGTCGCGCCCCATGCCGGGGGCCTGCGATCCCTGCCCAGGAAAAACCAAAGCTCTTTTCATCCGCGGCGCATCCCCCTTCCGCGCCCGGCAGGTGTAGCCCGCCTGGGCATGCTGTCAAGCGCCCTGCCCAGCCTGCGGACGCCGCAAGCCCGCCTCACTTGCAGAACCGCAGGTCGTCGCGTTCGTTCTCGTAGTCTTCCAGCACCTGCAAGAGGATGCTGTTCTTCGGCAGCGCCTCGCGCGCCTTTTCGATCTTTTTCAGCGTCGCGTCGTCATAGGCGATCGGCTTCGGGCATTTGCTGGCGCTGCTGCAGCCGCCGACGATGAGCGCCATCGCCAGCGCCGCCGCCGCTCCCGCCGCAGCTCCACCTCGCATCGTACCCCACCCCCTCGCCGCGACGATGCCGGGGCGCGCCGGGAGGATCAAGCGCTCTTCGTTTCGCGCTTGACAGCAGCCCGGCACCGCCTACCTTCCAGCCGCTGATCCCCGGTAGCTCAGTGGTAGAGCAAGCGGCTGTTAACCGCTGGGTCGATGGTTCGAATCCGTCCCGGGGAGCCAATTGAAATC
>JBLMXS010000095.1:0-10048 GCA_050257895.1 Thiohalocapsa sp. | reverse complement strand
CACGGACACCGAGATTGCTTCGCTCCGCTCGCAATGACGGAAGAGAGCAATTCATTAGGGAGGAGAAGATGCCAGCCTACAAACTGATCTCGGCCGACTCGCACATCGTCGAACCGCCGGACATGTATACCAGCCGGTTTTCGCCGCAACTGCGCGACCGCGCGCCGCGCATGGAGCGCCGCAAGACGCCGGCGGGGCGCGAATACGACGCCTGGATGCTCGGCGGCCAGCAGGTCGGCACATTGGGGGCCGTGATGCAGGCCGGGCAGCGGTTCGAGGACCCGTCGCAGATCGACTTCCTCGGCCTCTGGGAGGACGTCCGCAAGGGGGCCTACGACGCCGACGCGATGATCCGCGAGAACGAGGAGGACGGCATCTGGGGCTCGGTATTGCAGCCGAGCCAGGGGCTGTTCTGGTACCGCGTCCCCGACAGCGCCCTCTTGTCGGAAATCTGCCGCTGCTACAACGACTGGATTGCTGATTTCTGCAAGGGCCATCCCGATCGCCTCAAGGGCATCGCGATGCTCAACCTCGACGACCCCGATGCCGGCGCGGCGGAGTTGGAGCGCGTGGCGAAGATGGGCCTCGTCGGCTCGTTCATCCCGGTCGCACCGCACCGCGACAAGCCGTATAGCAGCCCGGTCTACGACCGCTTCTGGGCGACCGCGCAGGAGCTCAACCATCCGCTTCTCTTACACATCGGCACACCGCGCGACGGCGTCCCGGCCAACGAGTTCACGATGGACGTGACTGAGCTGACCGGCGCCGGCCGCTCGACCACCGATTACTGGGTGCGCTACTCACTGGGCTCGATGCTGTTCGCCGGCGTCTTCGACAAGTTCCCCGGCCTCAAGATCGGATCGGTCGAGCACGAGGCGGCGTGGATCCCGCATTGGCTGAAGCAGATGGATTTCACATATCTCGAGCGGCCGGTCTTTACCAAGGGCTGGAAGTCGAAAGACGGGCTGCTCCCCAGCGACTACTGGAAGCGCAACATGTTCGTCGAGTTCATGGAAGATGATCTCGGCGTCGCGCTGCGCGACCGCATCGGCGTCGACAACATGCTGTGGGGCAGCGACTACCCGCACGCCGAGGCGACCTTTCCGCGCTCGCAGCAATTTCTGCAGCGGATGTTCGAGGGCGTCCCCGAGGCGGATCTGAAGAAGATTACCTCGGAAAACGCCGCGAAGATGTTCGGCTTCACGCTGAACTGAAAGTAGCCCCTCACCCTCCCATCGCTACGCGATGGGCCCTCTCCCCGCTAAAGCGGGGCGAGGGGTTAAACGCTCTCCCTCTCCCCGCTAGCGGGGAGAGGGCCGGGGTGAGGGGCTGCGGGATCACAGCAAAACGATGCCCGAAGAATTCATCCCCGTCGCGCAGGTGGCGGACATCCCGCCCGGGACGATGAAATGCGTCGCGCTCGACCGCCAGCGCGTGCTGGTGGCCAATGTCGAGGGCTGCTTCTACGCCGTCAGCGACATCTGCGGCCATCGCAACGCGCCCTTGTCGCGCGGCCGGCTCGCCGGCCACGTCGTCGAATGCCCGCTGCACTTCGCGCAGTTCGATGTGCGCGACGGTCGGCTTATCGACGGCCCGGTATCGACCGACCTGCCGGTCTACGAGACCCGCGTCGAGGGCGCGACGATCCTGTTGCGCGGGCCGGCCTCGTTGCCGTAGCGCTGGGCCGCCCGCTCGGGCGCGCTTGATCGGCGGCGGCGGTGGCCTACATCTGGCGTGCAGATGATCGCCTCAAGTGACAGCAGATCCTGGCACGGCACGACGATTCTGTCGTTGCGCAAGGACGGCATCGTGGTCGTCGCCGGCGACGGCCAGGTGACGATGGGCCAGACGGTGGTCAAGGCGAATGCGAAGAAGGTCCGGCGGCTGGCCGGCGGCAAGGTAATTGCCGGGTTTGCCGGCGCCACCGCCGACGCGTTTGCGCTGTTCGAGCGGCTCGAAGGGAAGCTCGAGCAATATTCCGGGCAGCTGACGCGGGCCTGTGTCGAGCTCGCCAAGGATTGGCGCACCGACCGCTACCTGCGGCGGCTGGAAGCGATGATGGCGGTGGCCGACCGGGACGTCTCGCTGATCCTCTCCGGCACCGGCGACGTCCTCGAACCGGAGGACGACATCATCGGCATCGGCTCGGGCGGCGGCTATGCGCTGGCCGCGGCGCGGGCGCTGATCGACATCGACGGGCTCGACGCCGAGGCGATCGCCCGCCGCGCGATGGCGATCGCCGCCGGCATCTGTGTCTACACCAACGACAACGTCACCATCGAAAAGCTGCCGGCATAATGTTCCACGCTCGTCATTGCGAGGAGCCCGAAGGGCGACGCGGCAACCTCGTCCGGCAGGGGCCACACGGCGCGAGATTGCTTCGCTTCGCTCGCAATGACGGAACAGTGGCAGCATGACCTCGTTCAGCCCGCGCGAGATCGTCTCCGAGCTCGACCGCTACATCGTCGGCCAGGACGACGCCAAGCGTGCCGTCGCGATCGCGCTGCGGAACCGCTGGCGGCGGCAGCAGCTGGCGGCGGAACTGCGCGAGGAGGTGCTGCCGAAGAACATCCTGATGATCGGGCCCACCGGATGCGGCAAGACCGAGATCGCCCGCCGCTTGGCGCGCCTCGCGGAGGCGCCGTTCCTCAAGGTCGAGGCAACCAAGTTCACCGAGGTCGGCTATGTCGGTCGCGATGTCGAGCAGATCGCCCGCGACCTTGTCGAGATCGCCATCGCGATGACCCGCGAGCGGCTGCGGAAGCAGGTCGAGGCGAAGGCCGAGCTGGCCGCCGAGGAGCGCGTCCTCGACGCGCTGGCCGGCGCCAATGCCGGCGCCGAGACGCGCCAGAAATTCCGCAAGATGCTGCGCGAAGGCGCGCTCGACGACCGCGAGATCGAGGTCAGCGTGCAGGAGAGCGCCGCCGGGAACCTGCCGACGTTCGAGATCCCGGGCATGCCCGGCGCGCAGATGGGCATGCTCAATCTCGGCGACATCTTCGGCAAGGCGTTCGGCAGCCGCACGAAGCCGAAGCGCATGAGTGTGGCGGAGAGTTACCGCGTGCTGATGGCGGAGGAAAGCGACAAATTGCTCGACCAGGAACGCGTCGTGCGCGAGGCGATCGAGGCGGTCGAGCAGAACGGCATCGTCTTCCTCGACGAGATCGACAAGATCTGCGGCCGCACCGAGCGCGGCGGCAACTACACCGGCGCCGATGTCAGCCGCGAGGGGGTGCAGCGTGACCTCTTGCCCTTGATCGAGGGCACTACGGTCGCCACCAAGCACGGCGCGGTCAAGACCGACCACATCCTGTTCATCGCCTCGGGCGCGTTCCACCTCGCCAAGCCGTCGGACCTCTTGCCCGAATTGCAGGGCCGGCTGCCGATCCGCGTCGAATTGAAGGCGCTCGATCGCACCGATCTGCGCCGCATCCTGACCGAGCCCGAAGCCAGCCTCATCAAGCAATACAAGGCCCTATTGACAACCGAGGGGATCGCGCTCGATTTCGAGCCGGCGGCGATCGAGGAGATCGCGTTGCTGGCGGAGCAGATCAACGCCACGGTCGAGAATATCGGCGCACGGCGCTTGCATACGATCCTCGAGCGCCTGCTCGAAGAGATCAGCTTTACCGCCTCGGACCAGCCGAGCGGCACCGCCATTACGATCGACGCCGCCACCGTCCGCGAACGCGTCGGCGCGCTGGCGCAGAACGCCGACTTGTCGCGGTTCATCCTGTAGCGCTTCCAACAACCAACCGATGAATCGCGTCGAGATCGAAAATTCTATTATTCTTCTCGGGGCGGGCGAGTCCTGCGCATCGAGCGGAGCACGGCGCTGATGTCAGACGCGAACAGGCTCTATCGCTCGGATTTCGTCCTCTGGTCAAAAGAGCAGGCTGCGGCGCTGCGTGCGGCTGCGCGAGACAAGTCCAACCAGAAACTCGATTGGGAGAATATCGCCGAGGAGATCGAAAGCTTGGGCATCTCGCAGCTTCGCGAACTCAAAAGCCAGATCCGGCGCATCATCGAGCATCTGCTGAAACTGGAAAATTCGCGAGCCGCAGACCCGCGGCCGGGCTGGATGAGTTCGGTCCGCGATGCACGAAATGAAATCGAAAGCGTTCTTGAACACAGCCCGAGCCTCAAGTCGAATATTCCGGAAGCCATTGCGGCGGAAATGAAGCGTGGGTCGCGGAAGGTGATCGAGGATCTCCGCGACTACGGCGAGCTTGACCGGGCTACGCTGGCCCGCATCCGCAGCACCACCTACAGCGATGATCAGATTCTCGGCGACTGGCTGCCGCCGCAAAGCACACTGGAGCCATAAGAGCGCTGCGTGTCCTCGCGCGGTTGGGGCGTTAGCGCTAATGTCGACGGCAGCGAGAGGGCCGATGGATATCCGCAGCGTCCCCGTCATCCCGTTTTCCGATCAGCGGCCAGGCACGTCGGGGCTGCGCAAGAAGGTCGCGCTGTTCCGCCAGCCGGGCTATCTCGAAGCCTTTGTGCAGTCGCTGTTCGATGCGCTGCCGCAAGCGGTCGGCGACCACGTCGACGGCAAGCTGCTGGTGCTCGGCGGCGACGGCCGCTTTTTCAACGACGAAGCGGTGCAGATCATCCTGCGCATGATGGCGGCCAACGGCGTCGCGCGGGTGCTGGTCGGGCGGAACGCGCTGTTGTCGACGCCGGCGGTCAGTGCCGTCATCCGCAAGCATCGCGCCTTCGGCGGCATCGTGCTGTCGGCGAGCCACAATCCCGGCGGCCCCGACGGCGATTTCGGGATCAAATACAATATCGCCAATGGCGGCCCGGCGCCCGAGCGCGTCACTGAGGCGATCTTTGCCCACTCGCAGCGGCTCGGCCATTACCGGATCATCGACGCCGACAGGCTGCGGCTCGACCGCCTCGGCAACTTCCGGCTCGGGGACATGGAGGTCGAGATCATCGACCCGGTCGCTGATTACGCCGAACTGATGGAGCGGATCTTCGACTTCGACCGGCTCCGCGACCTGTTCCGCAGCGGCTTCCGGCTGCGCTTTGACGCGATGCATGCCGCCACCGGTCCCTACGCGCGGGAGATCTTCGAGCGCCGCCTAGGCGCGCCGTCCGGCACCGCGATCAACGCCGAGCCGCTGCCCGATTTCGGCGGCCACCATCCCGACCCCAACCCGGTTCACGCCGCCTCGCTGGTCGCCGCCGTGGCGACCGCCGACGGCCCCGATTTCGCCGCCGCCTCGGACGGCGACGGCGATCGCAACCTGGTGATCGGCAAGGACATCGGCCCGATCGGCCCGAGCGACAGTCTGGCGATCCTTGCCGCCAACGCGACTGTGGTGCCGTGGTTCAAGGCCGGCCTGCCGGGGGTTGCGCGCTCGATGCCGACCAGCCGGGCTGTCGACCGGGTCGCCACCGCGCTTGGGATCGACTGCTACGAGACGCCGACCGGCTGGAAGTATTTCGGCTCGCTGCTCGATGCCGGCCGCATCGGGCTGTGCGGCGAGGAGAGCGCCGGCACCGGCTCCAATCATCTGCGCGAGAAGGACGGCGTGTGGGCCGTCCTGTGCTGGCTCAACGTCCTCGCGGCACGGGCCCAGCCGGCGGCCACCATCGTCAGCGAGCACTGGCAGCGCTTCGGCCGGCACTTCTATACCCGTCACGATTACGAGGGAGTCCCGACCGACCGCGCCCAGCGTCTGATCGAGCGGCTGCGGCAGGGCCTCGCGGCGTTTCCCGGCCGGCGCTTCGGCGGGCTGACCGTGGAGCGGGCCGAGGACTTCGCCTATGTCGATCCGGTCGATGGCAGCGTCAGCGAGGATCAGGGGATCCGCCTCGAATTTGGCGACGGCGCGCGCCTCGTCTATCGCCTGTCGGGCACCGGCACCGAAGGGGCCACCTTGCGCGTTTACCTGGAGCGCTACGAGCCGGAGCCGGTACGGCAGGCCGTCCCGACCGAGGCGGCATTGCGCGAGCTGGCGGCGGTGTCGGCGGAGCTTGCCGACATCCCGGGCATCCTCGGACGCTCGCAGCCCAGCATCGTCGCCTAGGGAGGGAGCCATGTTGTCGTCGGCCCGCTATCAGGAACGCCTCGCGCGCCGCACAATCGCCCTGGTGCTGGCCGGCGGCCGCGGCAGCCGGCTGAAGCAGCTGACCGACCGGCGCGCCAAGCCGGCGGTGTTCTTCGGCGGCAAGTTCCGCATCGTCGATTTCGCGCTGTCGAACTGCCTCAACTCGAACATCCGCCGCATCGGTATCCTGACGCAGTACAAGGCGCATAGCCTGTTGCGCCACCTGCAAATGGGCTGGTCGTTTCTGCGCCCGGAGATGAACGAATTCCTCGACCTGTTGCCCGCGCAGCAGCGGCTCGACGAGGCCACCTGGTATCGCGGCACCGCCGACGCGGTGTTTCAGAACTTCGACATCCTGCGCTCGCCGCGGCCGGAATACTTCGTCGTGCTGGCCGGCGACCACATCTACAAGATGGACTACTCGAACATGCTGGCCGACATGGTCGGCAGGGGCGCCGATTGCATCGTCGCCTGCGTCGAGGTGCCGTTGTCGCAGGCCTCCGATTTCGGCGTCATGAAGGTCGATTCGGCGATGCGCATCGTCGATTTTCTTGAAAAGCCGGCGGTGCCGCCGGCGCTCCCCGGCAAGCCCGATCGGGCGCTCGCCAGCATGGGGATCTACGCCTTCTCGGCCGAATTCCTCTATGACGAACTGCAGCACGACCACGAGATGCTGAGCTCGACGCACGATTTCGGCCGCGATGTGATCCCCGATATCGTGCGGCGGGGGCTCGCCGTCGCCCACCGCTTCGAGGACAGCTGCGTCACGACGACGCCGGAAAGCGAACCCTATTGGCGCGACGTCGGCACGATCGACGCCTATTGGGCGGCCAATCTCGACCTCGTCATGCCGACCCCCTCGCTCGACATCTACGACCCCAACTGGCCGATCTGGACCTATCAGCAGCAATTGCCGCCGGCCAAATTCGTCTTCAACGATGAGGATCGCCGCGGCGTCGCGGTCGATTCGATGGTCTCCGGCGGCTGCATCGTCTCGGGCGCCCATGTCGAGCGCTCGCTCTTGTTCTCGAGCGTGCGCATCAACTCCTACGCCACCACCTGCGAGGCGGTCGTCCTGCCCGAGGTCGAGGTTGGCCGGCACGCGCGGCTCAGGAAGGTCGTCATCGACCGCGGCTGCAAGATCCCGGAAGGCCTCGTCGTCGGCGAGGACCCGAAGGAGGACGCTGCCCGCTTCTATCGCAGCGACGGCGGCGTCGTCTTGATCAGCGCCGAGATGCTGGCGGCGTTGTAGGCGCGGCCGATGCGTCTTCAGCCGGGTCCCCCAACCGTCGCCGCCCTCGCCGTCCTGCTGCTGGCAGGCTGCGCGCTGCCGCCGCCCAATTACATGGAGGTTCTGGTCGAGACGGCGCCGCCGGGCGCTGCCTGCACCCTCGGGCGCGCCGGGCAGCCGCTCGCGACGGCGGCGCCGACGCCGGCGATTGCGCTGCTCGACCCCACTCCGGCGCCGATCGATGTGCGCTGCCGTCGCGCGGGCTACGCCGACGCCGCCCTGACCTTCGTCCCGCGGCCGGCGGCGCGCACCTTCGGCCCGCCGTTTCTCGCGGCGGAGAAGCCGGCCTACGAGCAGCGCGTCGACATCGCCCTCCTCCCGCGATAAGACAGGCCGCGCTAAGACAGGCCGCGCCAAGAGGAGGACGGCCCGCCCGTCGCTTGACAGGAGAATGCCGGGAATGACGACCGATCCGCTGCCGTTTGCCCGCCCGGCACCGGGCATCCAGCCGCCCTACCTGTACCCCGATTACCAGAGCACCCGGAAACGCTCGCCGAGCCGGCCGCTGGTCCGGCTCGAGCATACGCTGTCGGAGGTGACCGGACCGCTCTTCGCCGACCGCTGGGCCGGCCCCGACGCCGTCGATCTGACGCGCCAGCATTCGGGCGCGCCGCTCGGCGAGCGCATCATCGTCGAGGGCCGCGTGCTCGACGAGGACGGCAGGCCGGTGCCGGGGACGCTGCTGGAGTTGTGGCAGTGCAACGCGGCGGGCCGCTACCACCACGCGGTCGACCAGCACGATGCGCCGCTCGACCCGAATTTCACCGGCGCCGGCCAGGTGGTGACTGCCGCCGACGGCTCCTATCGCTTCCTGACGATCAAGCCCGGCGCCTATCCGTGGCGCAATACGCCCAATGCCTGGCGGCCGGCGCATATCCATTTCGGCGTGTTCGGGCCGGGGTTTGCGACGCGGCTGGTGACGCAGATGTATTTCCCGGGCGACCCGCTTTTGGCCTACGACCCGATCTATCAGAGCACCGCCGACGCCGAGGCGCGCACGCGGCTGATCTGTTCGTATGAGCCGGAGCTGAGCGAGGCGGAATGGGCGCTCGGCTATCGCTTCGACATGGTGTTGCGCGGCCATGCCGCGACGCCGGTCGAGCCGGGCTGAGGCGCGGCGGCGATGGCCGGCAAGCTGATCCCGACGCCGTCGCAGACGGTCGGGCCGTTCTTTCACCTCGGGATGGACCGTCCCGGCTGGAACGACCTGACCGGAGGCAACCCGGCCGGCAGGCGGATCACGATCGAGGGCCGCGTCCTCGATGGCGACGGGATGCCGGTACCGGATGCGGTCGTTGAAATCTGGCAGGCGAACGCCGAGGGCCGCTACAATCATCCGGCGGATGATCGGGACGATAAGCCGATCGACCCCAATTTCCGGGGCTTCGGCCGCGCCGCGACCGATGCCGAGGGACGCTTCCGCCTCATCACGATCAAGCCCGGGCCTGTCCCCGGTCGCGGGAATGCCTTGCAGGCGCCGCACATCAACGTCGCGCTGTTTGCGCGCGGCCTGTTGAAGCACCTCTACACGCGGATCTACTTCGACGACGAGCCTGCCAACGCCGCCGACCCGCTATTGGCCTCGATCGACGACGCGGCGGCCCGCGCCACCCTGTTGGCGCACCCCGAAGAGGGCGCCGACCCCGTCCGCTACCGCTTCGACATCGTCATGCAGGGAGACGGCGAGACGGTGTTCCTCGACATCTGATCGTCCCCCAGGCGCCCGTTCCAAGGCCGCTCAAGCGGCGGCCAATTGAGGCCAGCTAAAGGGTTGCCTGGGTGCCGAGGATGATGGTGGCTTGCGACGAGAGGACGCCGCCGTTGCCGTGGACGATGGCGGTCGCGGCGTTCGGGACCTGGCGGGCGTCGCATTCGCCGCGCAATTGCCGCACCGCCTCGATCAGGATCAACAGGCCGTACATGCCGGGATGGCAGTAGGAGAGGCCGCCGCCGTTGGTGTTGACGGGCAGCGAGCCGCCGGGGGCGATGCGACCGGCCGCGACAAAGCCGCCGCCTTCGCCCTTCGGGCAGAAGCCGAGGTCCTCCAGAAACAGGATCGTGTTGATCGTGAAGGCGTCGTAGAGCTCCAAGACGTCGATGTCGGACGGAGTGAGGCCGGCCATCGCATAGGCCTGCCGGCCGCTTTCCGCGGCGCCGGTCACCGTCAGGTCCGGCATCGAGGAGATGTTGGCGTGGGTGATCGCCGAGCCGCAGCCGAGCACATAGACCGGCGGCTTTTTCAGCGCGCGGGCGCGCTCCGGCGAGGTCATGACCAAGGCGCCGCCGCCGTCGGTGACGAGGCAGATATCGCGCACCGTGAACGGGTAGCTGACCATCCGCGCGCCGAGCACCTCGGGGATCGTCAGCGGCTTCTTCTCCCAGGCGGCCGGGTTGAGCAGCGCCCATTGCCGGGCCGCCACCGCAACTTCGGCCATCTCTTCGCGGGTCGTGCCGAATTCGTGCATGTGGCGGGAGGCCGCGAGCGCATAGGCGGTCGACGGCAGGAACGGCCGATACGGCGTTTCGAACGAGTTGACTTCGCGCACCGAGGCCTGGCGGCGGCCGACGCTGCGCTGCGTCGAGCCGTAGGCGACGACCGCGACCTGACACAGCCCGAGCTGGATCGCCGCCAGCGCATGCGCGATGTGAAACTCGAACGACGAGCCGCCGAGGATCGTCGTGTCGACATAGGCCG